>JASFUR010000221.1:0-6044 GCA_050050215.1 Gemmatimonadota bacterium | reverse complement strand
ACCGGCAGCAGTCGGAGAGCATCCTGAGGCTGTATGAAGCCCGTTGGGACGACCTGGTCGGCGCCGCGCCGCTGCGCATCGTCTACCCTGCGCTCGAAGGCGAGGCGTGGAAGGTGGTCACCGGAGCCGACACGAAGAATCGGCCGTGGCGCAACCACAACGGTGGATGGTGGCCGGCCCTGCTCTGGTCCTTCGCGAGCGCCACGACCGCCCGTGGTCGCCTGGATCTCCTGGAGCGAGCACTCGAGGCTTCGGAAAAGCGGCTCAATGAAGACGGCTGGCCCGAGTACTACGACGGTCGCACGCGGCCCGCGGTGGGCACCCGGGCGCGCACGCGGCAGAGCTGGACTCTCGGAGCCTATCTCTATGCGCGGGCGTGCCTCGACGACCCTGCTGCAGCGGAGCTCTACACGTTCTCCGAAGAAGCCGGGCGCCACCATCACCGGTCGGTCACCACATAACGAAGAAGCGGGCCCGGCAGCCTCTCGGCCACCGGACCCGTCCAGCCCTACTGGCGTGGGCGACGTCTGAAGGATGTCGCCAACTACTTAGTACATCCCGCCCATGCCGCCGCCCGGCATGCCACCGCCCGGGGCCGGAGCCTCGGGCTCCGGGATCTCCACGACCACCGCCTCGGTGGTCAGCAGCAGTCCGGCGATGGAGCTGGCGTTCTGGAGCGCCGTGCGCACGACCTTGGTCGGGTCGATGACGCCGGCCTTCACCAGATCTTCGTACTCGTCGGTCTGGGCGTTGTAGCCGAAGCCACCCTTCTTCGCCCGGACCGTCGCGACGACGATGCTGCCCTCGACACCCGCGTTCTCGGCGATCTGCCGGATGGGGTGCTCGAGCGCGCGCTGCAGGATCGCGACACCGATCTGCTCGTCCTCACGATCCAGCTCGAGGTCGTCGAGCGCCGCTTGCGCCCGCAGCAGCGCGACGCCACCGCCAGGCACGATGCCCTCTTCCACGGCCGCGCGGGTCGCGTGGAGCGCGTCCTCGACCAGAGCCTTCTTCTCCTTCATCTCGGTCTCGGTCGCGGCGCCGACGTTGATGACGGCCACGCCGCCGGCGAGCTTCGCGAGCCGCTCCTGGAGCTTCTCGCGATCGTAGTCCGACGTGCTCTTGTCGATCGCGACGCGGATCTCCTCGATCCGGCCCTTGATCTTGTCGCTCTCACCCGCGCCGTCGATGACCGTCGTGTTGTCCTTGTCGATCACGACGCGCTTGGCGCTGCCGAGGTCGCTCGCGACGGTGTTCTCGAGCTTGAAGCCGACTTCCTCCGAAATCACCTGACCGCCCGTGAGGACGGCGATGTCCTGGAGCATGGCCTTGCGCCGATCGCCGAAGCCGGGCGCCTTGACGGCCGCGACCTTCAGCGTGCCGCGGAGCTTGTTCACCACGAGCGTGGCGAGCGCCTCACCCTCGACGTCCTCCGCGATGATGAGGAGCGGCTTGCCCATCTGGGCGACCTTCTCGAGGATCGGCAGAAGGTCCTTCATGGAAGAGACCTTCTTGTCGTGGATGAGGATCATCGGATCCTCGAGAACCGCCTCCATCCGCTCCGGATCGGTCACGAAGTACGGCGAGAGGTAGCCGCGGTCGAACTGCATGCCCTCGACGGTCTCGAGGGTGGTCTCGAGGCCACGCGCCTCTTCGACCGTGATGACGCCGTCCTTGCCGACCTTCTCCATAGCATCGGCGATGAGCTCGCCGATCTCGTGGTTGTTGTTGGCGCTGATGGCGCCGACCTGGGCGATGTCCTCCTTGCCCTTGGTCGCCGTGGACATCTTCTTGAGCTCCTCGACGACCCTCTCGACGGCCTTGTCGATGCCCCGGCGGATGCCCATCGGGTTCGTGCCGGCCGTAACGTTCTTCAGGCCTTCGCCGAAGATCGCCTGGGCGAGGACGGTCGCGGACGTCGTGCCGTCCCCGGCGACGTCGGAGGTCTTGGTGGCGACCTCCTTGACCATCTGGGCGCCCATGTTCTCCACCGCGTCCTCCAACTCCACTTCCTTCGCGACGGACACGCCGTCCTTCGTTACGGTCGGCGATCCGAACTTGCGGTCGAGGACGACGTTCCGGCCCTTGGGGCCGAGCGTGACCTTGACCGTCTGCGCGAGCTTGTCGACGCCTGCCTTGAGCTTCGCCCGGGCATCGACGTCGAACTTCAGATCCTTCGCTGCCATGATTCCTGTCTCCTGGTCGATTGCGTGGGCTTACGAGACGATCGCGAGGACGTCCGACTCGCGAAGAATGAGGTACTCCTCACCGTCGAGCGTGACGTCCGTGCCGCTGTACTTCCCGTAGAGCACCTTGTCGCCGACCTTCACGTCGAGCTCGAGCCGAGTGCCCTCGTCCGACAGCTTGCCGGGTCCTACCGCGACGATCTCGCCCTGCGAGGGCTTCTCCTTCGCCGTGTCCGGGATGTACAGTCCGCCGCGCATCTGCTCGGCCTCATCGAGGGGCTTCACCACTACGCGGTCGGCCAGCGGCTTCACCTGGACATTGACCTTGGTCTTGGCCATCAGGTCCTCCTCCTATGTGCTTGGGCCATGGGATTGTGTGTCTGATACTCTGTTAGCACTCAGAATACACGAGTGCTAACACTGCGTGTAATGTGACGCACTCGGCCTCAGTGTCAAGCGGCGAATCCGCCCGGATCACGCGACTTTCCGGGTCGTGAGGGGGCCGGGACCCGAATACCGGCCAACGGCGGGCTCGAACTCGATCCGGGCCCTACTCCGTGGAGGTGATCGCCTCCATGCGCGCGACCCCGTCGAGCCCCACGATCGCCCGCACGACGTCGTCGGCGAGGGCCGGCTCGAACCAGAAGCCGAGCCCCTCCAGCCCCTTGAACGACGCCCGTGCCTCGGAGTAGGCCCGCTCCAACACGGAGCGCGCCGAGCCCCCGAAGAGATGCTCGACGTCGCCGGTCTCCATCGCCTTGCCGGTCCAGAACTCACGGAACGCAGCGCGCTCCGGGCCCGAGCCCTCGTGGTGGATCTGGGCGACCAGCAGATTGTGGGTCCGTCGCCCCACGTCGAACTCGAAATCGGTGAGGTCGTCGACGATCTGGAACGCGGTGCCGAGTTGTGCCACGGCGCGCTCCGCCGCCTCGAGCTTGGAGCCGACCTCGCCCTCCTCGAGGATCGACGGCGCGGTGAACGCGAGGGCGAAGAGCGCCCCGCCCCGCACACGGTGTACGGTCTCGACCATCTCGTCGGGCGGCGGGATGTCGTCCACACCACCCTCTTCCGAGCCCTCCAGCGTGCCGATCTCGGCCATCCGGTTCAGGAGGCCGCGCTGGATCTCCGCCCCTTCGACGCGCGTGAGCACGCCGCCGGCCTCGCCCCGGTCGAGCACGCCCCTCAGGAGCCGCTCGAACGACATGAGCTGCAGGATCGACATGAAGCGCGCGCCGGAGCGCTCCGCGAGAGGCAGGAGCGTCTTCGCCTGGTCGTCGAAGATGTTGTCGGCCGCGGTGATCGTGCCCTTGATGCAGAAGTTGAGCTCGGTGTAGAAGCGGAGCCGGTCCTCCGACACGCCGAGCGACGTGAAGATCGATCGGAAGAGGATCAGGAAGAAGTACTCCTGCAGGAAGTGCAGGCCCGCGTCCGTCGTGACCTCTTCGGCCGTCGGCACATGCGGGGGGGGGCTCCTGAACTTCTCGCCGAGCAGCCCCTCGAGATCCCCATACAACCGACGCACCGCATCGGCCTGGGCCTCCATGTCGTCGGCCAGCCGGGACCAGACGCCCCGGTCGGCGAGGAGTCGGACCGCCTGCTCGGAGCGGAATACGGGGGAGAGCGTCATCGGGTCGGGGTCGGAGTGTGTCGAGCGTGGGTAAAGGTAGTCGTTGGGGGCGCGCTGTCGCTAACCCGCGCGCGTCCGCGGGCGCCTTCGGCCTCGGCTCGCGCCAGGGCCCTCAAGCCTTGCCCCCCGCGAGCTCCTCGCCCGCCATCGCGAGCCCGTACAACGTGAGGAACGGCTCGATGGAGTCCACCCCGGTCAGATGCTCGCCGAACGTTGTCGCGAAGCCGCCCGTGACGGTGACGTGGACGTTGGGCCGGCGCCACTCTTCCTTGATGCGCCGCACGATGCCATCCACGCCTTCGACCGCCTGGTAGAAGACGCCGCTCTGGATGCAGGTCTCGGTGCGCCGCCCGATGACGAGCTCCGGTGGCCGGAGCTCCACGAGCGGCAGCTTGGCTGTCCGAGTCGCGAGCCACTCGAGCCCCGCCGGGATGCCGGGCGCGATGACCCCGCCCAGGAAGACGCCCTCCCGCGTGATGCAGTCGAACGTGGTGGCGGTGCCGAGGTCGACCACGATCGAGTCGCGGTGGTTGAGCTCCCGCGCGGCCAGCGTGTTGGCGATGCGGTCCGCGCCCACCGTGAGCGGCTCCTCCACGTCGAGCTCGATGGAGAGCTTCGAGGTCGGGCCCACTGAGACCACGTCGCCCGAGACGATCTTGCCCAGCGTCTCCGCCCACACGTGGTTCACGGAGGGCACCACCGACCCGATCACGCCGCGCTCGATCTCCGTCGGGTCGAGGCCGTCACCGGTCAGGAACGCGCGGATGAGCGCGGTGAGCTCGTCCGCGGTGCGCGGGACCCCCGAGCTGATGCGCCAGTGTCCCACGATCTCCGTCGGGCCGTCGGCCAGGCCGACCACGGTCTCGGTGTTTCCCACGTCGACGACGAGTTGCACGATCGATCCTCCGAACCGGTGGCCAGGAGCCACCTCAGATGTCTCCGCTGCGCTCCGATCTACTCAGGACGGACGCTGCCGGCTAGGACGCGTACCCGCGATCCGTCGGGTCGCTCCAGCATCAGCGCTCCGTCCGGCTGGATGCCGCGCGCCGTCCCGGACCCGTGCTGCTCCGTCCTGACCGCTCGCGCCGCCAGGGCGTCCCGGGCGGACAGCTCGCGCAGCGCCTCGGGGCTCAGGCCCTCCGTGGGCTCGGCGACGTGCCGCTTCAGGGCCTTCACGAGCAGCCCCGCCAGCCGGCCGGCCGAAGGAGCGGGCACGCCCTCCGCCTCCAGCGAGGTGGCCCGTTCCGCGATCGGAGCCGGATAGCCGTCCTCCGGCGTCTTCAGGTTGATGCCGATTCCGGCCACGACGGCGTCGGGCATTCCTTCACACAGGATCCCGCCGAGCTTGCGTCCCTGCACGACGAGGTCGTTGGGCCACTCGATGCCGACCCTCACCTCGGGGCTCAGGTCCTGGATGGCCTCAGCCGCGGCGAGCCCCACGAGGAGCGGCACGTGGAGCGCGGGCGGCGTCCGCGCCGGAGCCGTGGATCCCGGCAGCACCACGGACATCCACAGCCCGCTCCCCGAGGCGGAGTGCCAGCTCGCACCCCGCCTTCCCCGTCCCTTCGACTGCTCGTGCGCGATCACGACGGCGAAGACGTGCCCGGGTTCGGCGGCGAGGTCCTTCGCGCGGTCGCTCGTCGACCCGATGCGCTCGTAGGCCTCGAAGGCGGGCACCTCCCAGAGGGCCCGCCAGGTCGCGACCGGCTCGCCCTGCCAGTGCGTGAGCCGCTCGGCGCTCACCGCAGCCCGAGCCAGGCCAGGAAGAGCACGCCCGCCACCCAGCAATACGGCGCGAAGAGGTAGAACGAGCGCTTCGCCAGCATGGCGACGAAGGTCCGGATGGCGAGCACCCCCACGACGCCGGCGGTCACGCCCCCCAGGAGCAGTGTGCTCCACGCGGGCCCGCTCACAGTCGAAAGGTCGGGAATCTGCAGCACCGCCGCCCCGGCGATGGCCGGCACGGCCATGAGGAACGAGAACGCGGCGGCCTCCCGTGCCTCGACCCCGAGCCAGAGCGCGGCCACCACGGTCGCCCCCGAGCGCGAGATGCCGGGCACCAGGGCGCAGGCCTGCGCGACACCGATGAGGAGCGCGGCGCCCCAACCGGGTAGCGTGCCCGTCGCCGAGTCCATGGCGCGTCGGCTCGTCCACAGGAAGGTGCCGGTGACGAGCAGCGCGATGCCCGGTGCCCACGGGGTCTCGAAGAGCCCCTCGATGGTGTCCTTCCA
>JASFUR010000220.1:0-6080 GCA_050050215.1 Gemmatimonadota bacterium | reverse complement strand
GCGGCCGGGATCATCGTGTCGGACTGGCCGGGCTTTCCCGGCACGGTGCGCGTCATGGAGGCGTACAACCGCCGCACCCCGACCTTCGAGCTGTCGTGCGAGGACTTCGGCCTGGTGCACCGGCTCGCTGAGAACGGCGACGGACCGGTGGTGCGCCTGACGTCGGACGCGCGCGGCCTCGGGGAGGTGCCGGTCTCGAACGTGGTCGCCGAGATCCCCGGCACGGAGCTGCCCGACGAGTATGTGGTGCTGTCCGCGCATTTCGACTCGTGGGACGGGGCTTCGGGCGGGACCGACAACGGAGCTGGGGCGGTCCAGATGATGGAGACGATGCGCGTGCTGGCCGCGGTCGCGCCGCGACCGAAGCGCACCCTTCTCCTCACGCTGTGGAGTGGCGAGGAGCAGGGGTTGCTGGGCTCCGGGGCCTTCGCGGAGGACCATCCGGAGATCCTCGACGGCATCCAGGTCGTCTTCAACCAGGACCGGGGCACGGGGCGGATCGTCCATATCGACACGCAGGGCTTCACCGACTCGGGGGAGCCGCTGACCCGCTGGTTGGCCCAGGTGCCCGGTGAGGTGACGAGCTACGTGGAGACGGACATGCCCGGCCGCCCCAGCGGCGGCTCCGACTACGGCTCGTTCGTGTGCCGCGGCGTCCCCTCGATCCCGCTCGGTCTGCTGGGCTGGAAGTACGGCGAGTACACGTGGCACTCGAACCGGGACACGTACGACAAGCTCGTCTTCGACGATCTGCGTGATAACGTCGTCCTCACGGCGTCGCTGGCGTATCTGGCGTCGGAGGATCCGGAGCGGGTGGGGCGTGGCCGTCGCGAGTTGGCGGCGGGACCCGACGGCCAGCCGGCGAGCTGGCCCGAGTGCCGGCCCGTGCTGAGGCGCTCGCCCGAGTGGGGGTGACGCGGCACATCGGTCGCCGTTCGGGTGATGCCGCGACCGCTTCTCGACCCCGCGGGAGTTCCCGTACCGTGCCGGTATCGGCATGATTGAGGGGTACAATCTCGAGGTGATGAAGAATGGCTGCACCGACGTTGACGAAGGACCCGACGAGTGCGGAGATCATCCACGGACAGCGGGAGTTCCTCCTTCCCGCGATGCTCCACCTCTACGACGAGCCGTTGGCTCTGGCGAAGGGCGAGGGCGTGCGCGTATGGGATCCCGAAGGTCACGAGTACATGGACCTCTTTTCGGGCATCCTCACGACCTCGGTCGGGCACTGTAATCCGTACGTCGTGGAGGCCGTCACGCGGCAGATGAACACGCTCGGCCACACGTCGACGCTGTATGCCACGGAGCCGCAGGTAGAAGCCGCGCGCAAACTGGCCGATATCGCGCCGGGAGGGCTCCGGCGGACCTTCTTCACGAATTCCGGCACCGAGGCGATCGAGACCGCGCTGATGATGGCGTGCCTGGCCACCGGCCGGACCGAGATCGTCGCGTTGCGCCACGCGTACCACGGTCGTTCGTTCATGACGACCAGCGTCACCGGTCAGGCAGGCTGGCGTCCCTTCGGAACGGCGGTGCCGGGCGTCGTGCACACCAAGGCTCCGTACCCGTACCGCTGTCCCTACAAGCAGCCGTGCGACGAGTCGTGCGCCGACCGCCTGGTCGAGGACCTCGAGGAGGTCATCGTCACCACGACGAGCGGGAAGCCCGCTGCGTTCATCGCCGAAACGATCCAGGGTGTAGGTGGCTACGTCGTGCCGCAGCCGTCGTATCTGAAGAAGGCGGCCGAGGTGATCCGGAGCCACGGGGGCGTCATGATCATCGACGAGGTGCAGGCCGGCTTCGGACGCACCGGCGATCACTGGTTCGCCATCCAGCATTTCGGCGTCGAGCCCGACATCATGGTCATGGCGAAGGGCATCGCGAACGGCTGGCCGGTCGGCGCGACGATCACGACCGACGAGATCGCCGAGCGCTGGAAGGTGAAGACGCTGTCGACGTTCGGGGGCAACCCGGTCTCCATGGCGGCCATGTGCGCGACGCAGGACGTCATGAGGGATCACGACGTGCCGACGAACGCGAAGGCGCGGGGCGACCAGCTCGTCGCGGCGCTGAAGGAGCTCCAGACTCGCCACCCGTGGATCGGCGACGTGCGCGGCATGGGTCTCATGCGGGCACTCGAGATCGTGAAGGATCCGAAGAGCAAGGAGCCGGACACGCCGCGTACCCTGCGGCTGCTCGAAGCCGGACGGGAGCACGGCGTGCTCCTCGGTCAGGGCGGGCTGTGGGGCAACATCGTCCGCATCGGGCCGTCGCTGCTGATCACCGAGGAGGAGACGGCCGAGGCGATCGAGCGGGTCAGCGCGGCCTGCGCGGCGGTGGAAGGCTAGGGGGCGCTGCCGCCCGGCATCTGCTCCGTGTGGTGCCGCGTGTGCAGCTCCACGAAGCGGGCGTAGTCCTCCACGGCTACCCGTCCGAACGCCTTGCTGAGCGGATCACCGGGCGCCGCGGCGCGGGCGCGACAGTCCCGCTCGAAGGCCTCGAGGCCTTCGATCAATCGACGCTTGCCGCCCTCGACGGTGGGCGCTCCCGCGATCGGGTCCATCGCCTTGTTCGTCTTCGAGTTCGGGAAGCGACCCCTCTTCAGCACGCGCTTGAGGAACAGCTTGGCGAGCGGACGCAGGAAGAACGGTACGGTCGGCAGCTTGGTCGGCCGCTCGGAGACCACGTTGCCGCCTTCCTCGAGCGCCATCGCGACGTGCTCCACGATTTGCGAGGGCGACCATTTGCCGGGTGCGCGCGGAGTGGTCCAGGCCTCCTGAGGCACGTCCTCGGCGGTGGCGATCAGGTCGTCGACGGCCGTGCGGTTGGCGGCGAGGATGGAGTCGAGGTCGGGCATGGGCTGAGACTAGTCGCCCACCCGCCCGCCGCGCCAGCTCGGGTCGCTCTACCGGCAACGCGCTCGCATTCGTAGCCTACCCAATGCCTCCCCGCCGCCTCCGCTACTCCGTCGCCATGAGCCTCGACGGCTTCATCGCCGACGAGCAGGGCGGCTACGGCTGGATCCCCGAGAACGACGCCATCGACTTCGGGGCGTATCTCGCGAAGATCGACGCGCTGGTCATGGGCAGGCACACGTACGAGCTCCTGGCTGCTGAGGATCAGGTCGGGAGCTTCTCGGACTACGCGATCTACGTGGTATCGACGACGCTCGACGCGGCCGAGCACCCCGACGTGACCGTCGTGTCCGAGCATGTCGACGACTTCGTGCGGGACCTCAAGAGCCGGGCCGGGAAGGACATCTGGCTCTTCGGCGGTGGCGTTCTCTTCCGTTCGCTGCTCGAGGCGGGCCTGGTGGACCGGGTGGAGCTCGGCGTCATCCCGACGCTACTCGGCGCGGGGATCCCGCTCCTGCCGGGTCTGGACGGTCTCGCCCAGCTGCGCCTGCACAGCGTCGAGGAGATCTCGGGGATCGTGCTGCTGAAGTACGACGTGGAGAGCGCGGCGAGGCGCTGATCCGGCTCCACGCCGGGCGACGATGGCGCTGCAGACGAACGCGGGCACCCTACCTCCGGTTCTCCTCCAGCCAAACCTCCGGCTTCACCGTTCGCCGACGCTCCTCCGGGTTCAGCCTGAACCACCGTGCCACGAGCAGGATCTCGGCGGCCTGCTGCGCGTCGAGCGCTCCCGGCCCGGGATCGGCCTCGCCGTAGACCTCCTCCACGGCGCGTGTGACGGCAGTCCGCGCCCTTCGACCCTTGGGCAGCGGCATCTCCTTCCGGATGCGACCCCGCCGAACGAGGTACACTCGGTCGTCTCCCTCGAAGCCCGGCACCTTGTACAAGAAAGTCAGGTCCTCGACGCGGCCCCGGAACGCGACGAGCTCGTCGCGGAACGCACGCAGGCGCTCGAGACGGTCCCGGAGCAGGGCGGCGTACTCGAAGTCGAGTCGAGCCGAGGCGGCGGCCATCTTTTCTTCGATGTCCGCGAGCGGCGCTTCCGCCCTGCCTTCCAGGAACCGACGAGCGAGATCGACCGCCGCCCGATACTCGTCCGCCTTCGGCCTTCCGCAGCAGGGAGCGAGGCAGGTGCCGAGCTCGGCCCGGATGCAGTGTGGGATACGTCCCCGCTCGAAGATCTCGAGCTGGTCGTCGAAGAAGACCGGGGTATTGGCCGGGCAGTCGCGGAGCCCGAGCACAGTCACGACCTCCCGCACGGTGTCGGCCAGCGCGCGTACGCGCGGGAACGGTCCGTAGTAGGTCGCGCCGTCCTCGGCGATGCGCGTGACCGGAAGGACCCGGGGCGCTGGCTCGCACGTGACCTTCACGAAGGCGTAGATGCGGCGGCGCTTGTGCTGGACGTTGAACCGCGGCTGCCAGCGCTGGATCAGCTTCATCTCCCGAATGAGCGCGTAGAACTCGTTCGGGATGTAGTCCCATTCGATGCGCGCGGTCTCCTGCATGAGCTCCCAGGGCTTCTCACCGCGGGGCGCCCGAAAGTAGGAGAGGAGCCGTGTCCGCAGACGCACCGACTTGCCGACGTAGAGCGGCTCGTCCCCGGGGCCGTACATCCTGTAGATACCGGGCCTGTTCTCGGCTTCGGCGCGGACGTGGCGACGGAGGGTCGGGTTCGAATGCACGATGGAGCTTGCTGGGATGCCAGTGATGGCGCGACGGACGGTCGGTGCACGGTGCACGGCTCCGGTGCCGGCGCATCCCCCGGGACTGGCGCTTTCGTAGTTTCTTCGGGAAGATAGAGAGCGTCGTCCCCCATCGCCATTCGATTCGCTCACCCGGCCTGCTAAGCTCGAGGCATGACGACCCGCCCTCACAAGATCGTCCGTGACCCTCTGTGGGAAACGATCCGCCTGGATGCCACGGCGGTGCGCATCATCGATACGTCGGAGTTCCAACGGCTCCGCTACATCCGGCAGCTCGGCTTCACCCACCTGGTCTATCCCGGTGCGACGCACACGCGGTTCGATCATGCGCTCGGTGTCTATCACCTCACGGTGACGGCGCTCGAGCGGCTCCGGGAGCGTGGAGGCGTGCCGCCCGAGGCGTGGGAGGGCGAGGAGTTGGTGCCGTACGCCGCCCTGCTCCACGACATCGGGCACTACGCGTTCTCGCACGCGCTCGAGGAGCTGGAGAGCGACTCCGTGCCGGCGCACCACGAGGAGGTGGCGAAGCGCTTCTTCGCCTCGGCGGGCCTGAGGGACGCGCTCGCCTCGATCGGGCTGACCGCCGCGGATCGCATCCAGGAGCTGATCAACGGCACGAGCCAGATCCCGCTCCGGGGGCTCGTGAGCGGTAGCCTCGACCTCGACAAGATGGAATACCTCCGCCGTGACGCGCGCTTCTGTGGTGTGCCCTACGGCGAGGTCGACGTGTCACGTCTGCTGGAGGGACTGCAACTCCTTCGCGACCCGGAGAGCGACCGCTTCGAGGTCGGCGTCCACGAGAAGGCGGTGGCGGCGCTCGAGTCGCTGCTCTTCGCCAAGTACCAGATGTTCAGGAACGTGTACTGGCACCACGCGGTCCGGTCGGCGACGGCGCTCTACAAGAGGATCGTGGAGGAGGCGGTGCGCTCGGGGCTCGTGGCGCCGGACGAGCTCGTCGGCCCCACCGACGAGGAGCTGCTCTACCAGATCGGCCGACGGGCGGTGGAGGCCGACGACGAGGTCGCGGAGCGGATCGCCACGCGCTGGCTCCCAGCGCTGCGCATGCGCCAGCTCCCGAAGAGGGCGCTCGAGCTCACCGCGGCCGATCTCGCCGGCCGGGAAGTGGAGGGCTGGGCGGTGGGCGACTCTCCGTGGAAGCGCGCCGTCGAGGACGACCTCGCCGCCGAGCTGGGCCTCGAGCCCGGCGAGGTCGTGATCGACTTCCCGGCGAAGCCGGCCATGTTCCAGCTCGACCTCCTCGTGGAGCGTCGCGACGGCACGGTCCAGCGCCTGGACATGGAGGGACTCGAGGGACTCCTCGACCTGCCGCGAGTGGCGCAGGAGCTCTACTCGACCGCGCGGGTGCTGCGAGTCTTCACCTTCGAGCGCCGCGAGGTGTCCGCGGACGAAGTGCTCGAGCGGATCACACGACCCGCCGGGAGCGTCTGAGGGGGCCTCT
>JASFUR010000219.1:0-6124 GCA_050050215.1 Gemmatimonadota bacterium | reverse complement strand
TTCTGGCGGATCTCGTCGTTGAGGATCTTCCACGAAAGCTGATCGGCGCGGCCGTAGGCGCCGAGGCCTCCATACGGATCGAGGATCCGGTCGAGATCGCGGATCACCTCCGTCTCGTTCGCGCCGCGCGAGAGTCGGAGCGCCACCTCGTTGAACGCGTCCTCGGCCTCGAGGTTCGGGCCCAGCACCGCCTCGCTCATCCAGAACACCCCGTAGCGCTCGTCGTCGGGATAGAGCGCCCCCGGAGGAACCGCGTACGACTGCGCCGGCGAGATGACGGAGGCCACGATCGTCATCGAGCGGCGCACGCCGTTCAGCACGGCCGTGACCGTGTCGCCGATCTCGAGGTCGTTCGCGTCGAAGAAGTTCTCGTTGACCATCACCTCGGCGGCGCGCCCCGGCCGCACGTAGCGGCCCTCACGGATGTGGATGTCGTCGACCCTGGGCCGACCCGTCTCGGGCACTGAGGTGAACAGCCCCTGCCCCGGCGCGTCGAGCCAGGGCAGATCGAGCGTGGCGTAGGTGGTGACCCGGGTCTCCACTGCGTTCACGCCGGGGATGCGTGCGATGCGGTCGCCGAGGGTCTGGGGCGCCTGCTCGAGCGCGGACCAGACGTCGCCGAGCTTGTAGTCCCGGTAATAGGACGCGCGCGCGACGACGAGCGCCTCGTAGGTGCCGCGCATCGTGACGAGCATCATGACCGCGGCCGCGACCACGAGCCCGATCGACAGGAGCTGGCCGCGCAGACGCCAGAGCTCACGCAACATCTTCCGGTCGAGCGCGCGGACGTTCACGGACGGCAGCCTCACCACTCCACCTCGTCGAGGCTCACCCGCTCCTCGTTCCGGCTGATCTCCTGGATCTTGCCGCTGCTCATGTGGATGACGCGATCGCCGAGGCCCGCGATGGCGACGTTGTGCGTGATCACCGCCGTCGTCGTACCTGTCTCGCGGTTCACCTGGTCGATCACGCGGAGGACCAGCTTGCCCGTCTTGGCGTCGAGCGCGCCCGTGGGCTCGTCGCAGAGGAGGATTTCAGGCTTCTTGGCCACCGCGCGCGCGATCGCCACGCGCTGCTGCTCTCCGCCCGACATCTGGGCCGGGAAGTGGTCGAGACGGTCCCCGAGCCCGACGAGCTCGAGCGCCTCTTCGGGCCTCATGGGATCGCGCGAGATCTCGCTGACGAGCGAGACGTTCTCCTGCGCGGTCAGGCTCGGGATGAGGTTGTAGAGCTGGAAGACGAAGCCGACGTACTCGCGGCGGTACTTCGTGAGCTCCTGGTCGTCGGCGTCGGACAGGTCCCAGTCACGGTAGTGGAGCGTTCCGGAGGTGGGGCGGTCCAGACCGCCGATGATGTTCAAGAGCGTGGACTTCCCGCTTCCGGACGCCCCGAGCAGGATCGCCAGCTCGCCCCCGTAGAGGTCGAGATCCACCGAGCGCAGCGCGTGCACCTTCACCTCGCCCATCTCGTACGTCTTGGAGAGGTCACGGGCCCGCAGGACGACGCCGTCCGAAGGGCCGGCGGCGTCTCCCGCCTGGCCTTCCCTGTCGGCCGTCGTCAGGCTCACGCGTGCTCCTTGTCTCCGGAGGCGCCCCGGCGCCCCCGATCCGGCCGGGGCTCGCCCTGCGCGTCGACCACCGAAGCGGTCCGCGAACGTGCCGAAACATACCGATTCGCGGGGGACGGACCCAAGCGACCGCCGCGGTCGGCATCCGCGGGCGGCTCCACGCGGCTGCGGCCCGCCAACGCAATCGGGCTTGGCATTGTCCACGCCACGGACGAGATTGGCCCCGATTTCAGAACCCCCGGCCGGGCGGCCCCCGGCCCTCGATGACATGCAGGTGATCATGCGGTACTCCGATACGCCTACTCGGCTGCGCTCCGCGCTCGTTACGGCAGCTCTCCTCGCGGCGCCCCTCCTGTCCTCCGGGGCGGCCCTCGCGGCCCAGGAGCCCACCGCTCCCGAAGGAGACCGGCTCATCGCCGCCGGTATGACCAGCGAAGAGTACATCCACGACCAAGCGCCCGTCGCCCACGCAGTCCGGGCCACCGGGTCCATCGACGTCGACGGACGCCTGGACGAGGACACGTGGGCCGCCGCCACGCCGGTCACCGACTTCATCCAGGAGTTGCCCTACGAGGGCCAGCCCGCCACGCAGCCGACCGAGGTCCGCATCGCGTACGACGACGACGCGCTCTATATCGGCGCCATTCTGTACGACGAGAACCCACTGAGCGCGGTCATGAGCAGGCGGGACCAGGGTCGCGGCAACTTCGACTACTTCAGGGTCGGCATCGACTCCTTCCACGACCACGAGACGAGCTACGACTTCTTCATGAACCCCAGCGGCTCGTTCCGTGACGCCGTGGCCGGCGGCGGCGGTGGCGGCGGGAACGGCGGAGGTGGTGGTGGCGGTGGCGGTGGTATCGGCGATGCCTCCTGGGATCCCGTCTGGACCCGTGCCGTGCAGATCAGGGACGACGGCTGGTCGCTCGAGATGAGGATCCCCTTCAGCCAGCTCCGCTTCAGCGAGGCCGAGGAGCAGGTGTGGGGAATCAAGTTCTTCCGCAGCATCTACCGCACCCAGGAGCAGACCGTCTTCCCCTTCGTGCCCACGCTCGACCGTGGCGGGCCGTCGAGGTACGGACACCTCGAGGGGATCGAGGGGATCGAGCCCGGCCAGCGCCTCGAGCTGCTGCCCTACGTCGCGGCGCGAGCGGAGTACCTCAACCTGGACGACCCCGCCGGCATCAGCTTCTCCAACCCCTACCGGAGCGGATCGGACTACTTCGGTGACGTCGGACTCGACCTCAAGTACCGGATCGCGTCGAACGTGACGCTCGACGCCACGGTCAACCCCGACTTCGGCCAGGTCGAGCTCGATCCGTCGGTGATCAACCTGTCGGCGTTCGAGACCCGCTATCAGGAGGTGCGGCCGTTCTTCGTCGAGGGTGCCGACATCTTCAACTTCAGCGAGGGCGGTCCCGGAGGCAGCACCGGCCGACCTCCTCAGCTCCTGTACTCCCGCCGGATCGGCCGTGCCCCTCAGGGCTCCGCGCCGTCCTCCGCCGTCTTCCAGGACGTCGACGAGGCCACCACCATCCTGGGCGCCGCCAAGGTGACCGGTAGGACGCAGAACGGTTGGTCCGTCGGCCTGCTCGAAGCCGTGACCGATCGCGAGGTCAGCCACTACATCGACGCCACGCAGACGCGCGGCGAAGCCGTCGTCGAGCCCCGGACCAAC
This sequence comes from Gemmatimonadota bacterium, assembly GCA_050050215.1. Lineage (GTDB taxonomy): Bacteria > Gemmatimonadota > Gemmatimonadetes > Longimicrobiales > Gaopeijiaceae > UBA2982. The sequence continues at coordinate 2,879 of JASFUR010000219.1, read as the reverse complement.
TACGTGGTCGGCCGGGCTCGTCGACAGGTCGGCGGGGGCGAGACGCGCTTCGGTGTCATCGGGACGGCCGTGAACCGAGGCCTGTCCGGCACCGGCATGGAGGGAAGGCTCCACCGCTCCGCCTACACCGGCGGCTTCGACTTCGGGCACGAGTGGTCGAACCGGACCTACCGCTTCAGCGCGGCGCTCACCGGCAGCTACGTGAGCGGCAGTCCCGAGGCGATCCTCGCGACGCAGCGCTCGTCGACCCGCTACTACCAGCGGCCCGACGCGGATCACCTCGACCTCGACCCCACCAGGACCTCGCTCGCCGGCTACTACGCCATGGTCGACCTCGTCAAGCAGGCCGGCGCGTTCGGAGCCAAGGGCTCGGTCGCCTTCGCCAGCCCCGGATACGAGGTCAACGACCTCGGCTTCCAGTCGGCCTCGGACCGGATCATCCTGGACACCAACTTCGCCTACGCCCAGCCCACCCCCGGCCGCATCTTCCGCAACTGGAACGTGAGGGGGAGCCCTGACGGCGTCTGGAACTACGCCGGCGACCGCGTGCACGGCGAGGTCAACGGCAACTTCAACTTCCAGCTCCTCAACTATTGGGGCGCGGGCTTCCGGCTCGCGTACAATCCCGTCAACGATGACGACCGTCTGACCCGCGGTGGGCCCATCGCAAAGACTCCCACCCGGTGGAGCGGCCAAGCGAACGTCTCATCCGACTCCAGACGCGCGGTGGTCGGTCGGCTCAACTACAGCTGGGGCACGGACGAAGCCGGCGGCTGGAATCAGGACGTCGGGCTCAACCTCAGCATCAAGGCGAGCGAGCGCCTCGACCTGCAGCTCCAGCCCGGCTTCCATCGGAGGTTCGAGACCGCGCAGTACGTCACGGCCCGCACCGACTCCCTGGCCACTACGACGTTCGGACGTCGCTACATCTTCGGCGACCTCGACCAGACCACCTTCTCCGTGGCCACCCGCGTGAACGTCACCATCACGCCCACGCTGTCGCTGCAGCTCTACGCGGAGCCCTTCATCTCGGCCGGCGACTACAGCCGACTCAAGGAGTTCGCCGCCCCCAGGACCTTCGACTTCCTGACGTACGGCGAGGACACCGGGACCATCACCCAGGACGCCACCGGCAACTTCACCGTCGACCCCGACGGCGCCGGGCCGGCCGGACAATTCACCGTGCCCAACAGGGACTTCAGCTACAGAAGCCTGCTCGGCAACGCCGTGCTGCGCTGGGAGTGGCGCGAGGGCTCGACGCTCTACCTGGTATGGCAGCAGCGCCGGATCGACGCCCTGAGCAACCTCGGGCCGAACGGCACCGACACCTGGGTCGGCGACTTCGACCTGGGCCGGGACGTGGGCGACATGTTCGCCACGCCGGCCGACAACATCTTCGTCATCAAGGTGAACTACTGGCTGAACCCGTAATCACGTAGCCACGCGCGGGTCCCGGCGCGACGGGTTGGAGGGGGGCGCCGGTCGACGCCCCCCTCCCATCTCGGCCCTGGCCGCATTCGGACCTAGGCCAGGTCGAACCGATCCAAGTTCATGACCTTGTCCCAGGCGGCCACGAAGTCGCGCACGAACGTGCCTTCCGCGTCGTCGCTTCCGTAGACCTCCGCGATCGCGCGGAGCTGCGAGTTCGATCCGAAGACCAGATCCGCGCGGGTGCCGGTCCACTTCAGGTCGCCCGACTCCCGGTCGCGCCCCTCGAAGACCTCCTCGGCATGGGAGGCCGCCTTCCACTCCGTACCCATGTCGAGAAGGTTCACGAAGAAGTCGTTGGTCAGCGTGCCCGGCCGGTCGGTGAAGACGCCGTGTGGCGACCCGCCCACGTTCGCGTTCAGGGCCCGCATGCCGCCGACGAGAACCGTCATCTCCGGCGCCGTGAGCATCAGAAGCTGAGCCCGGTCGAGGAGGAGCTGCTCGTCCGCGACTCCGAAGTCGGCCTTCAGGTAGTTCCGGAACCCGTCGGCGACCGGCTCCAGCACGTCGAACGAGTCCGCGTCCGTCTGCTCCACCGAGGCGTCCATGCGCCCCGGCGTGAACGGCACCTCGACGTCGTGGCCCGCGTCCTTCGCGGCCTTCTCCACCGCCGCGCAGCCGCCCAAAACGATCAGGTCGGCGAGCGAGACCTTCTTTCCGCCCGTCTGGGCCGCGTTGAACTTCTCGCGAATGCCCTCGAGGGTCTCGAGGACTTCGGCGAGCTGCGCCGGCTGGTTGACCTCCCAGTCCTTCTGGGGTGCCAGCCGGATGCGCGCGCCGTTGGCTCCGCCGCGCTTGTCCGAACCGCGGAACGTGGACGCCGAGCCCCAGGCCGTGCGCACCAGGTCCGGAATCGACAGGCCCGAGGCCAGGATGTCGGCCTTCAGAGCCGCCACGTCCTTCGCGTCGACCAGCTCGTGGTCGGCTGCGGGGATCGGATCCTGCCATACGAGGTCCTCGTCCGGCACCAGCGGTCCGAGGTAGCGGGCCCGCGGTCCCATGTCACGGTGCGTCAGCTTGAACCAGGCTCGGGCGAACGCGTCGGCGAGCTCATCGGGGTTCTCGTGGAAGCGCTTGGAGATCGGCGCGTAGATCGGGTCCTCGCGGAGCGCGATGTCCGTCGTAGCCATCATCGGCGCGTGCCGCTTCGACGCATCTTCCGCGTCCGGCACCAGGTCGGCCGCGCTAGGATCGGTGGGCGTCCACTGATACGCCCCCGCCGGGCTCTTCGTCAGCTCCCATTCGTAGCCGAAGAGCATGTCGAAGTAGCCGTTGTCCCACTGGATAGGGTTCGGCGTCCAGGCGCCTTCGAGGCCGCCGCCGATCGTGTCGGCACCCTTCCCGGAGCCGAACGTGCTGTGCCAGCCCAGGCCCTGCTCCTCGAGGCCCGC
>JASFUR010000218.1:0-6156 GCA_050050215.1 Gemmatimonadota bacterium | reverse complement strand
GCGAAGACCGAGACGATGTTCTCGGTCTGGATCCGGTCGTTGCCCTCTACGACCACGGAGTCCACCCGCAGAACCGGAAGATTGCCGGGCTGCTGAGCACGCGCGCCGCGCGGGATCGCGACGAGACAGAGGACCGCCAGGACCGAAGCCAACAGAGGTATCGGCCTTGTGCAGGACCACCCACGGCTTCGATGCATCACGTCTTCGTCGCCGACCCCACCTGCAACGTGAGCGCCTTTCCGTCGGGCGCGAGATCGACCTCGATCTCGTCTCCGGCGCTGAATTCGGCCTGGAGGATCTTCTCCGACAGTGGGTCCTCCAGATAACGCTGAATCGCTCGCTTGAGCGGCCGCGCCCCGAACTTCTCGTCGTAACCCTCGTCCACCAGGAAGTCGATCGCCGGATCGGTCAGCCGGATCTTGATTTCCTCGGCCTCGAGCCGCTCGTGCACGTCCTGCATGAGGATATGCACGATCTGCCCGATCTCTTCCTTGGTGAGCGGATGGAAGACGATCGTGTCGTCGACCCGGTTCAGGAACTCCGGGTTGAAGGCACGCTCGATTTCCTGGGCGACCTTGTCCTTCATGATGTCGTAGCTCGCCTGCGGATCGGCCGAATGGAAGCCGAGCCCGCCGCCCTTCGAGATGTCCCGGGCACCGAGGTTGGACGTCATGATCAGGACCGTGTTCTTGAAGTCGATCACTCTGCCGTAGTTGTCCGTGAGGTGACCCTCGTCCAGCACCTGCAGCAGGATATTGAACACGTCCGGGTGCGCCTTCTCGATCTCGTCGAGCAGGATGACCGAGTACGGACGACGGCGAACCGCCTTCGTCAGGGCGCCGGAGTCCTCGTAGCCCACGTATCCGGGAGGTGCGCCGATGAGGCGGGACACGGAGAACTTCTCCATGTACTCGCTCATGTCGACGCGAATGAGCGCCTCGCGGTCGGCGAAGAGGAACTCGGCGAGCGCCCTCGCCAGCTCGGTCTTACCGACACCCGTGGGGCCGGAGAAGATGAACGAGCCGATGGGGCGTCTGGGATCCTTGAGGCCCGCCCTGCTCCGCCGAATCGCGCGGCTGATCGCCTCGATGGCGTCGTCCTGGCCGACGATCCGCTTGTGGAGCTCGTCCTCCATGTGGACGAGCCGCTCGGACTCCGTCTGCCGGATGCGCGTGACCGGAATGCCCGTCCACCGGCTGACGATGAACGCGACCTCCTCCGTGCTGATCTCCGGCCGGTGCCGCTTGCGCTCCTCCTCCCAGGCGTCCTGCTTGGCGCGGATCGCCTGACTGAACTCGCGCTCTTCGTCGCGCAGCTCCGCCGCGCGCTCGAAGTCCTGGTCTCCGATCGCCTCTTCCTTGCGCGCCGCGATCTCGGCGAGCTGCTCCTTGAGCTCCTCGACCTCGGGCGGTGGCACCTGGCTGGCAATGCGGGCCCGCGCGCCGGCCTCGTCGATCACGTCGATGGCCTTGTCGGGCAGGAAGCGGTCGGTGATGTAGCGGTCCGCGAGCTTGGCGGCATGCTCGAGCGACTCGTCGGGGATCACCACACGGTGGTGGTCCTCGTAGTGGCCACGCAGGCCCTTGAGGATCTCGACGGTCTCCTCGACTGCCGGCGGCTCGACGATGACCGGCTGGAAGCGACGCTCCAGCGCGCCGTCCTTCTCGATGTACTTCCGGTACTCGTTGAGGGTCGATGCGCCGATGCACTGCAGCTCTCCGCGCGCGAGCGCGGGCTTGAGCATGTTGGACGCGTCGATGGCTCCCTCGGCCGCCCCCGCACCCACCAGGGTGTGGAGCTCGTCGATGAACAGGATCACGGTCTGGCTCTGCTGGATCTCGTTCATCACGGCCTTGAGCCGCTCCTCGAACTGACCTCGGTACTTCGTGCCGGCGATGACGGCCGCCATGTCGAGCGCCAGGACCCGGTGGTCCTTCAGCGCCTCGGTGACCTCACCTTCGGCGATGATCTGCGCGAGCCCCTCGACGATCGCCGTCTTGCCGACGCCGGGCTCACCGATGAGGACCGGGTTGTTCTTCTTCCTGCGGCACAGGATCTCCACGACCCGTTCGATCTCGGAAGCACGCCCGATCGTTGGATCGAGCTTGTGGCCCCGCGCGAGCTCGGTGAGGTCGCGGCAGAAGTGATCGAGGGCCGGAGTCTTGGACTTCTTGTCGCCGCTCTTGGAGGACGAGCCACCCGACCCGCTCCCGCCGCCGCCGATTCCCGCCGGCTCCGACGGTGAGACGTCCGAGCCGAGGACTTTGAGGGTCTCCTCGCGCGCCTCGTCGAGCGTCACACCCAGGGAGTTCAGCACCTGGGCGGCGATCCCCTTCTCCTCGCGGAGCAGTCCGAGCAGAAGGTGCTCGGTGCCCACGTACGAGTGATTGAAGTCGCGCGCCTCGGCCATCGCGAACTCGAGGACCTTCTTGGCGCGGGACGTATACGGCAGCTCACCCAGCGCGATGGTCGCCTTGCCCTTCCGGACCGACTCCTCGACGCGCTCGTGGATCTGCTCGAGATCGACGTTGAGGTTCGTGAGAACGGCCGCGGCCACACCTTCGCCTTCGCGGATGAGCCCCAGCAGGATGTGCTCGGTGCCGACGTAGTCGTGCTGAAGGCGGATGGCCTCTTCTCTGGCCATGGCCAGGACCTTCCGCACGCGGTCGGTGAAGTTGTAATTCATCTCGGTTTAGGAACCGTCGGAGGTCTCACCTTCGTCGGACGCTGCGTCGTCCGGTGAGACCTCGCCTTCGGCAGCGAGAATGCGGCGCACGAATGCGGCTCGATGTGCGTCGCTTTCCGTTGGAGTGAGGTCGCGCCCCGCCGCCTCTTCGAGATGGGCCGGCTGGGTGAAGATCATCATCTTGTTGAGCGTGTATACACGGAGTCCTGGGAGTAGTTTCAGGCTCAATCCGAGCCTCACTCCTGATAGAAGATTCATCAATTCTTCGAAGGAAAGCGAGCGTGCGTAACGCAACAATCCGTACGCTCTCCAGATCTTGTCCTCCGTCACTCCGCGGGCGTCGCGAAGCAGGACCTGTCGTGCCTGCAGCTCGTACTGGATGACCTGACGGACCACCTTGTCGAGGTGGTCGACCAGATCCTCCTCCGTCTTTCCGAGTGTCGTCTGGTTGGACACCTGAAAGAAGTTGCCCACGACTTCGGAGCCCTCTCCGTACAGGCCCCGGAACGTGAGCCCCACCTGCCCCAGGCCTTGCAGCACCTTGCCGATCTCCTTGGTCAGGACCAGCCCCGGCAGGTGCATGAACACGGACGCCCGCATGCCGGAGCCGACGTTGGTCGGGCAGCTGGTCAGGAATCCGAACTCGTGGTGGTACGCGTAGGGAAGCTCCTGGCCCAACTCCTCGTCGAGCCGGTCGACCATGCGCCACGCCTCCTCGATGCGGAGCCCCGAGAGGAGGCTCTGCACCCTGAGGTGGTCCTCCTCGTTGACCATCACGCTCAGGGGCTTCACGCCGGAGAGATGAACCGCGGCACCGCGCGGCGGCCCGGAGTCGTCGTCCCCGAGCAGGTCCCGGGTCACGAGCCTGCGCTCCAGGAGGATGCGGCGCGTGCGCGAGGCCAGGTCGGGAAGATCGATCAACGTGCCGGCGTCGAGCGACGGAGCCCGCTCGGACGAATCCCGGAACTGCTTCAGAACGGCCTCCCGGTCGTTCACCCGTGCGCGCGGTCCGAACGCGTGTCCCTGCAGGTTGCGGGCGAGGCGCACGCGTGTGGACAGCACGATGTCCGCGTGGTCGCCGCTCGCCTCGAGCCAGCTCAGCCCGTGGTCCGGAATCGATGCAAAATCAGTCATGGCGCGACTCACGCGTTCAGGCGGGCTCCAGCGAACGGATCTCGTCGCGGAGCTCGGCTGCTCGCTCGAAGTCTTCGGACTCGACCGCGCGGTTCAGCTTGCGCTTGAGCGCATCGAGTCGGCGCTGCAGATCCGAGTCCGACGGATCGGGAGGAAGGTAGATCTTGCCCACGTGCTGGGTACCGCCGTGCACGCGTCGGAGCAGCCGCTGGAGCTGCGGCTGGTACGTCTCGTAACAGTGCGGACACCCCAGCCTGCCGGTCTCGCGGAAATCGGCGAAGGTCAGCCCGCAGAACGAGCAGCTCTCGGCCGAGCTCTCCGCGCCCGCCAGGCTGTCCGAGCCCATCTGGGCGAGAAAGTCCGTCAGCGGGAAGTTGACCGGCTCGGGGGCGGTCTCCAGCCCCTTCTCGGCAGCGCACTTCTCGCAGAGACGGTGTGTGGTCATCTGATTGTTCACGATCTGTGTGAGATGCACCACGGCCTCGGTCGAGCCGCAGTTGTCACAAACCATGTCCGACATCTCGTAGCCTCCCGGGGATCCTCGACCCCCCGTACCCCGAAACCCGAGTCGGGCTCCGCGGAGCCGTTCCGCAGGCTCCTTTCGCTGGCTACACCGGAGTCTCCCGTTGGAGCCGCTCCGGGCCCGCGGGGGTGCCCGACTGTTGGGTGGCCGACGCGGAAGAGGCGACAGGCGCGCCTTAGTCGCTGCGGATGGCCGCCACCGGATCGAGGCGGGCCGCGCGCATGGCCGGGTACAGGGTCGCGATGAACGAGATCGCCACGCTCCCGACCACGACCGTCATGATGTCCTGCCATTCGATCGCGGCGGGGAGATGATCGAAGAAGTAGATCTCGGCCGGCAGGCCGATCAGCCGGTACGTGTCGATCAGCCACGCCAGAGACGCTCCCGCGAGCGCTCCGGTCAACGTTCCCGCCACGCCGATCCAGGCGCCCTGCAGCACGAAAACCCGCACGATGCCCGAGCGCGTCATCCCCATCGCCTTCAAGATGCCGATCTCCCGGGTGCGGTCCGTCACCGACATGACCAGTGTGCTGACGATATTGAACGCCGCGACGACGACGATGAGGAAGAGCATGAGCTGCATGGTCAGCTTCGTCAGCGTGAGGTTGTCGAAGAGCGCCTGGTTCGTCAGCTCCCACGACTGCACGTAGTACAGCGGGCCCACCCGCTGCCGGACCCTCATCGCGACCTCCCGGGCCGTGGTGGGATCCGCGGTGCGGGCCCCGATGCCGCTCGCCGTGCCCGCCTCGATCCCCAGCAGGTCCTGCGCGGCCGTCAGGGTCGTATAGACATTCCCGATGTCGTAGTCGTACATGCCCGTCGTGAACGTCCCGGTCACCTCGAACTGTCGAAGCGTGGCCTCCGGCGTGCCGAGCGAGTACGTGAGGTTCTCGAACGACACCACCACCAGGGTGTCCCCCTTCTGCGCCCCGATGACGTTCGCCAGCTCGCTCCCGAGGAGTATCGGCGACAGGCCGGACGGCGGAGTCCGGAGGTCCAACGCCCCCGACATGATCCGCTCCTCCATGCCGGTCGCTCCCTCGAGCCCCGCCTCGGTATCCACGCCGTACAGGGAGGCGGCCTCGTCCCTCAGGACCCCCGCGGAGTCGGTCCGCACGATCGCGACCTGCGAGATCATGAACGGCGTCGCGCTCACGACACCGTCGACGTCCATCACCGTCTCGCGAACGCTCGGCCAGTCCTGGAGTCGCAAGCTCTCGGCCCGCTCCATCACGTAGATGTGAGGGGTGGAGTCGAGGATGGTCGACCGCAGCTCTTCCTCCATCCCGCTGACCACCGAGACGACCACGACCAACGCCGTCACGCCGACCGTGATGCCGCCCAGCGCGATCCAGGTGATGAGCGAGAGGAGCCCGCGAGCGCCGCTCGCCCCGAGGTAGTGCCGGGCGACGAACCAGTGGAGGCCTTTCACGGTCCGACCGGCCTACGCACTCGACTTCGGGTGGAGCTGCCCCTGCTCCAGGACCAGGACACGGTCGGCGCGCTGCGCGAGGTCCGGGTTGTGGGTCACGACCACGAGGGACACGCCGGTGCGCTCCCGAAGGTCGAACAGGAGGTCGTGGAGCTTGCGGCTGGTGCCGGCATCCAGATTCCCCGACGGCTCGTCGGCGAGCACCACGAGGGGCTCGTTCATGAGGGCCCGGGCCACTGCGACGCGCTGCTGCTCGCCGCCCGAGAGCTGCCTCGGCTTATGGGACTCCCGGTGCTCGAGCCCGACCTCGGCCAAGAGCCCTCCGGCACGCTCTCTGGCCTGGTCGAACGACCTGCCGAGCAGGAGCGCCGGCATCATGAC
>JASFUR010000217.1:0-6170 GCA_050050215.1 Gemmatimonadota bacterium | reverse complement strand
ACCATAGGGCGAACATACACAATGCGCAGCAGTTCCAAGAAACACGCACCAGCCCCCTCAGACCCTCGGCCGCTCCGTGAGCCGGGTCGCGATCGCGCACTCCACCTTACCCGCCACTAGCGCTCGACGGGCAAACCGGTATCTGGCTCAGCCTGTCGGTATGCGGAGTCGGGCGTCTACACGGGTCGTCCAGCTTCTCCTGGCGCGGGCCCCACGTACTGCGAGCGGGGGCGAATGAGGCGGTCCTCCTCGCGCTGTTCGAGATAGTGCGCGATCCAACCGGCCATTCGACCGACCGCAAAGGTGGCGGAGAAGAGCTGGCGCGGGACGCCCAGGGCCTCGAGAAGCACGGCGGTGTAGAACTCGACGTTCGCTTTCAGGCTACGGCCCGGGTACCTGGTGGCCAGCTGTTCCTCGGCCTCTGCCTCGACGGCGCGGGCGAGAGCGAGGCGACCCGAACCATCGCCGCTGGCTTTCAGCTCCGTAACGGCCTGCTCGAACACCGCGGCCCGCGGGTCGCGTACGCGGTAGATGCGGTGCCCCATTCCCATGATGCGGCGACCGGCCTCCAGCTCACTTCTCAGCCAAGCGCCCGCCGCCTCTGGTGTACCGATCGCGTCCAGCATGTCCAGCACGGGCCCGGGAGCGCCCCCGTGTAGCGGGCCCTTGAGCGCTCCCACGGCCCCGACGACAGCCGACACGAGATCGGATCGTGTGGATGCGATCACGCGCGCGGTGAACGTCGACGCGTTCATTCCGTGGTCGGAGACCGTGACGAGGTAGCGATCCATCGACCGCACTGCGATGTCGGTGGGAGTCTCGCGCGTAATCAGTCGCAGGTAGTCGGCGGCTGTGCCGACCTCTGGGTCCGGCTCGAGCGCCGCAAGGCCGTTCTTGTGCGCCCACCACCATGCATTCGCGACGGGTGCCGCGCCTGCGACGATGAGCTTGTCTCGTTGCGGATCTGCCGTGGACTCGATCTGCGCGAGCGCCGCACGAAGAGAATCCATGGGATCCTCGAGGGGCTGGAAGTCCCGATCTGCGAGGAGCCGGTGCATCGCGACGCGCTTGCGGCCGAGCTCGGTGCGAAGCGATGCGAGTGTGGGTGGGTCGGGGAGCGTCCCCTGCCACAAGAGGTGGCCCACGGCTTCGAATCCATTCTGGGAGGCCAGATCATGCACCCGGTGTCCGGCGAGCACGAGTCCACCGGCCTCGCCATCCACGCGACTCAGTCGGGTTCGCACGGCCACGACGTCGTCCAAGCCGGCTTTGAAGACAGCGGTGTTGCGGGTCATCGAAGCGCTCCCTCATCGGAATCGGCGGGGTCAGCTTGCGCTCAAAGATACATGGATCAATGTTGATGCACGAATCAATACAACTGAGGGTCGATCGTTGGATGCTCTGCTGGAGGCGGCCGAGGCGGCCGAATACCTCGGTGTCCGGGTGGAAACGCTCTACGCATATGTGAGCCGGGGGCTGCTCGACAGTCTCCCAGGGACCGGTGACGGGAGGCGACGCCGCTACCGTAAGAGCGATCTCGACCGTCTGAAACGCCGGAGCGGCGCGCACGCCGGGCACGCGCCCGCAGCCGCCATGGCGCTCGACTGGGGTGCGCCGAGCCTGGATACCGAGCTGACGAACCTCACCAACTCGGGTCCGACGTACCGCGGGGTGCCGATGGCGGAGCTCGTTCGAGACGCCGTGCCTTTCGAATCGGTCGCGGAGTTGCTCTGGACCGGCTCGCTCCCCGACGAAGAGCCGCATTGGTTCCGGGCACCCACGTGTTCGTCCCCCAGCGCCTTGCCGGTACCGCCGCGGCCGGTGGACGCTCTCCGGGTCGCCGTCCTGGATGCGGGCCTCGAGGACGACGAGCGCCTCGGCACTGCGGACGAGACGGAGCTACGCATCGCTCGGAGGCTCCTGGTCCGTGCGCTCAGCGCCCTGACCCAGCAGCGGGCAGACGTCGTGGGTCCGGAGGATACGGTCGCAAGCGGCATGGCCCGGGCGCTCGGTGTCGAAGCGACCGACGCGGTGCTTCGTGCCATCGACGCGGCTTTGGTGGTGGTCGCGGACCATGAGCTGAACGCATCCGCGTTCACGGCTCGAGTGGCCGCGTCGGCCGGAGCCGATCTGTATGCCTGCGTGGGCTCGGCACTGGCCACATTCAGCGGGCCGAAGCACGGAGGGGCGTGTGACCGATGTGCGGCCCTACTCACGGAGATCGTGGCTTCGGGCTCACCCCGCTCCGTGCTCGCGGCGCGAATGCAGCGAGGAGAGCCGCCCCCTGGGTTCGGACACCCACTCTATCCGGACGGGGACCCGCGCTTCGATCTGCTCGAGCAGATCGCCGGAGATGTCGCCTCGGGACGCCTACCTCCGTGGCTCGATGACCTGAAGAGAGCCGCGACCCGGCTGGGGCTCGGCCGCCCCAACAGCGACATGGGCCTGGCACTCCTTTGTCGTGTGCTGCAAGCATCGGCGGATGGTGCGGTGACGCTCTTCGCTGTCGGAAGGATGGCGGGCTGGATTGCCCACGCCCGCGAGCAGCGAGCGCAGGGATTTCTCCTGCGCCCTCGGGCGAGATACGTCGGCCGTTGAGGCGAGGGGCTGCCGCGGCTTCTTCACCGCGTCGGGATCCCAGCTACGGATTCCTCGCGCCACGGCCTCGCTTCTGCTCGTACATGCGCCGATCGGCCTCATCGACCAGCGCGCGCACGGTCGAGTGCTCGGACGGATCGTAGGGGGCGATCCCGACGCTGAAGGAGACGAGAGGCTCGCCTTCGCGGGTCTCGAGCCTCCCCTTCAGCAGCGACAGCGGCCGATGGATGTCTTCTGTGGTCGCCGATGTCAGGAGCACGCAGAACTCGTCGCCGCCGACGCGCGCGACGACATCCGAGTCACGGAAGGTCTCCCTGAGATGTCTGGCGAACGTCCGAAGGACCCGGTCGCCGGCCGCGTGACCCAATGCGTCGTTGACGGCCTTGAAGTCGTCGAGGTCGAAGTACAGGAGCGTGGCGGGCTCGTCGACTCGGCGACACATGGCGATCGTATGCTCGGCGAGCGCGTCGAAGCCGCGCCGGTTCGTCAGGTTCGTCAGCTCGTCCACGGTGGCGAGCGACAGAGACTTCAACTCCTGCTCGAGCATCCACGCGAGATCCGCGAGCACATCCGCGTCTTGCTCGTCCAGCTCCCGTGGCTCGTGGTCGATGACGCACAGGGTGCCGAGTCGGCTACCGTCGGGTGCCCGCACGGGGCACCCTGCGTAGAAGCGGATCTCCGGCAGATCGACGACGAGCGGGTGGTCGCGAAGCCGTTCGTCCAAGGTGGTGTCCGGGACGATGACGACCTCGTCGCCGAGAAGCGCCTCGGAGCAGAAGGCCACCTCCGGACGGCGATCATCTGCGGCGCGTCGGATGCGTGACTCGACCCACCGACGGTCGGATCCGGTCAGCTTGAGCAGGGCGATGGGTGTATCGAAGAGATACCGTGCGAGGCGCGTGAACCGGTCGAAACGCTCGTCGGGGTCCGCGCCGAGCAGCTCGAGGGCGTGAAGTCCGGTCGCGCGACTGGCGCCGTGATCGTTGGGCGGGGGAGGTCCTTGCACCAGTTTCTGGGGGCCTGGGCGGGTGGAGTGTGATCCTCTGAACCGTGCTCGTCTATCCCAAGGTAGCCGTGATGACGCCCGCCGGTCACGCTCGACGTTGTCGCGCCTGAGGGCCGAATGCCGCCGGCAGTGGGGCTGCTCGAAGACGCGGAGCCGTCGTCATTGCATGCCCGCCTCCGTGACCCCGCAGCGTCCGGTCGCCCCGGCTGGTCCCGACCCAACGACGTCAGGGTAGATCTGGAAGGCGCCCTGGTATGGGATTCCCGGACCATCGCGGTCGTTCTCCCAGTCGTGCGTCGTCCCGTAGAACTCGCCCGTCAGCTTCGTATGCTGTTCATACTCGAAGATCGTGAGCGTGCCGCTGTCGTCCGGCGACGCGAAGACGAAGTCGTCGGGCCCCCCGTATCCGAGGCCACCCGCGGCATCGTCCAAGGGATAGCTCCCGGGTCCGGTGACAATCGTCGTCGGCAGCTCCACGACGAGCACGAAGGCGGCGTCCGGGGAATCGAACTCGATAGTGCCAATGGCGCCGGTTGCGGCTGGCGACGTGAGGTTGTAGGCGTTGTACCACGCACTGTCGCCGGGCTGACTCGTGTATGTCGGATTCGTCCCGATCGTGACCGAGAAGCTGCACACGCACATGCCCACGTCGATGGTGATCGAGTCCTGGACGTCCGGGTCTTCGGCCAGTGCCACGGTGATCTCGACCGGGCCCGCCTCGTTCGGCGCGGTGAAGAGGCCGCCGTCGCTGACATCTCCGGCCGAGTATGTCCAAACGAGTTCGGGATCGCCCTCGATGCCTTCCACGGTCGCGTGGAGCTGTTTCGTTTCGCCCGGACTGACGCAGTCGAGCACGGGCGCGAGCGTGATGCCGCCGAATCGTATGGTGGCGGTGCCGCGACGTGGAGGCTCGCCGGACTCCCTCGCGCCCGTCCGGGCGGTATGCTCGACGGTGAGTAGGTCCGGCGTGTCGTAATCGGGCTCGACAGGCGCGACATAGGTCACGTAGTGATGCCCCTCCGAGCCGGGGGTCAGCTCGGCGTCTCCCTGAAGCGGCGTCGGCTGCACCAGGGCCACCATGTCCGGATGCGCCGATTTCGACACCGTCACGTCGAACGTCTTGACCTCCCCTGCCTTGACGAGGGTCTCGGTGGGGCTGATGTGGATCTGGATCTCCGGGACCTGGAGGCTCAGTTGAGCGGCGATCTGCTGGCCGCCGAATTGCCCGTCCTTCGTGCGGACCGAAACCGTCGCCGTACCGGCGGCGTTCCCCGACCAGGTCACGCCGTCGACGATCGTCACTGCGTCGCCGCTCACGACGCGGGCATCCACCCAGTCCACCTCGACGAGCGGGACTGGGAACAGCTCGGAGTCGAACTTGAGCTCGTCGATGTTCAGGTCACGCATCGCCGCCTCGAACTGCGGGACGAGCTTGGACACGGCCTTGTCGAGCGCCGTGCCCGTCGAGAAGTCGAAGCCGCCGATCTCATCGGCGAGGGACATCGCTTGCTTGATCCCATCGATGAGCTGCTTCTTCATATCGTAGCCCAGGTTCGCGGCCGTGACGTCGAGGCTCAACTGACCTTGGCTTTCATCGTCCTCGAACAGCTCGACGGGATCCGCACTGGCCTCCGCGCTAACGAAGTACGACGGAAGGAGGGCAGCCTCGGCCTCACGCTGGGAGTAGATGACCCAGAACATGGCCGCGAAGACCGCCTGGACCTCGCCGGCGACCGGAAGGCCGTTCTCCGAAAGGTCGCCAAAGACCTGCTGGATACCCGCAGCAACCTCGGCGGAAGCACCAGCCGCCGACCGCGCGATCTCGGCGGCCTTGCTCATGCAGAAGTCGAGAATCTCCCCCGTCTGCACGAACTCGGGCTCACATAGGAGCCCTTCCACTGAGCGGCTCGGCGTGGAAGCCGGTGCCGGGGTTTCCGTCGGGGCTTCAAGGCTCGCGCGCAGCTCGGTGCGGGCGAGCAGGCGATCGATCCAATCCAGAGGCTCGCTCCCCAGCGCACCCTCGGCGATCGCACGGAGCGAGACGTCATTCGCTGGATGATCGATCAACGCCTGCGTCATGGCCAAAGGCCACAGCGAAGGGGCCATGTCCTCGACGGGAGTGGAGCGGAGCTCTTCGGGCGTCGTCTCGAGGACTGCTGCCTGATCGGCGAGAGAAGCTTGGAGCAAGTCCACCGTTGCTTCGAGCTCACCGTCGGCGGCCGGCAGGGGTAATATGGTGAAGTCCACCGGCGCGCACGACTTGGTCCCATCCGTGAAGGTCAGGGTTACGGCGCCTCCATCCAGTGGGGCTTCGGGGTGCAACGGCACCGACAGGAGCAGCGTGCCGCCGTCGCCCGTTCTCAGGTGTGCGAAACCGCTGTGCTCGCCGTCCGATACGTCCAACGCTGCCGAGATCGGGGGCTCGAAAGAGCCGGGGAGCGATCCGACGGGGATTTCGTCGAGGGTCACGCCCGACGTCGATTCGAGATCGAGGCCAGGGCAGGCGATCTCGGTGTAGAGCCCGTCACCGTCATCATCTAGAGGTGTCGCTGGATCGCCACCTCCA
>JASFUR010000216.1:0-6205 GCA_050050215.1 Gemmatimonadota bacterium | reverse complement strand
CCGGTGAGGTCTCTCTCCTGGAGAACACCCGGTTCCTGCCCGGCGATACGGGCAACGACCCTGGGCTGGCCGCGTTCTGGGCCTCTCTGGGCGACATCTTCGTGAACGATGCCTTCGGGGTGGCGCATCGGGCGCACGCGTCCACGGCGGGGCTCGCAGAGGCGATGATCGCCGAGGGCGGAGAGGCCGTGGCCGGCCTGCTCATGGCCAAGGAGCTCAAGTACCTGGAGCAGTCGCTGCGCCATCCGGAGCGGCCGTTCACGGGGATCCTTGGCGGCGCCAAGATCTCCGGGAAGATCGGTGTCATCTCGGCGCTCCTCGGCCGGGTCGACCGCCTCCTGATCGGTGGAGCGATGGCGAACACGTTCTTCCGCGCGCTCGGCCTCGACACCGGGAGCTCACTCGTCGAGGAGGACAGCATAGACCTCGCGCACGCTCTCATCGAGCAGGGTGGCGATCGCCTGCTCCTGCCGGTCGACTGCGTGGTGACGCACGAGATCGCTCCCGGGGCCGACGCCCGCACCGTGTCGCGCACCGAGGTGTCGGACGACGACAAGATCGTCGACATCGGTCCGGAAACGAGGTCCCTCTTCACCGAGGAGATCGCCCGGTCGGAGACGATCCTCTGGAACGGTCCGATGGGCGTGTTCGAGATCGATGCGTTCGCGGAGGGCACGATGGCGATCGCGCGCGCCGTGGCGGACGCCTGTGACGGTGGCGCGCTCGGGGTGATCGGTGGCGGGGACTCTGGCGCCGCGGTGGATCGCGCAGGCGTCGGCGACCGCGTCTCCCACGTCTCCACCGGGGGTGGGGCGTCCATCAAGCTCCTCGCCGGGGCCGAGATGCCCGGGCTCGAGTCTCTCACCGACAAGGGGTAGCCTGATGGTCATCGCGGGCAACTGGAAGATGCACATGGGGCCGGCCGAGGCCCACGCGTTCCTGGAGGGCTTCAGCCTCGACGCCATTCCCTCCGATCGCGAGGTCCTCCTCTTCCCCCCCGCGCTGACGCTCGCGGGCCTGGCGTCGGATCCGTCCCGGAACGCGCGGGTGCAGGTCGGCGTCCAGAACATCTACTGGGAGGACCAGGGGGCTTTCACCGGCGAGGTGTCGGCACCCATGGCGCTCGAGTGTGGTGCGACCTTCGCGTTGATCGGCCACTCCGAGCGTCGCCACGTGTTCGGCGAGACGGACGAGCAGGTCGCGCTGAAGGTGGGCGCGGCCCGGCGCCACGGCCTGATCCCGGTCGTATGCGTCGGTGAGACGCTCGACGAGCGGCGCGCCGGGCGGGTCGACGAGGTCATCCTCCGTCAGCTCGACGCCGTGCTGCCGGCGTTCGAGCAGGAGGGCAGGGCTCTCGTCGCCTACGAACCCGTGTGGGCCATCGGAACCGGCGAGACCGCGACTCCCGAGGACGCCTCTACCGCGCACGGAACGCTCCGGCGGCGCCTGGCCGACGCCCTCGAGGGAAACAAGGGCGCCGAGATCCCGCTCCTCTACGGCGGATCGGTGAAGCCAGGCAACGCCGCCGAGCTCCTGGCGGCCGATGAGGTGGACGGTGTGCTGGTCGGCGGTGCGAGCCTCGACCCGGAATCGTTCGCCCGAATCGCGGCCGCGGGCGCTTGATGGCCACGGCCCACGCAGTTGACACCCCTTGGGGCCTCTCCGACGTTTAGCCGTTGCAGGGGCGGGGTGCCGTCCGCATTTCGATAGGACACAACACGATGTACGGATTCTTGATCGCCGTCCTGGTCTTGGACGGCATCTTCTTGTCGGTCGTCATCCTCCTCCAGTCGGGCAAGGGCGGGGGACTCGCCGCCGTGGGCGGCGGTGCCGCGATGACCGAAGGCATTCTCGGAGGCCGGCAGGCCACCACCATGCTGACGCGCTCGACCTGGACGGCGGGCACGATCTTCATGGTGCTGTCGCTCGTCCTGTCGATCATGTCGTCGCGCGCCCAGGCGCCGGAGTCCGTGATCCAGGTCCCGACCCCGGCAGGCCAGGAGGCCCCCGAGGCGGTGATCCCCGGTCTCGACGACGGCTCGGGCACAGCTCCGGCCCCGGCTCCGGTCGACGCACCGGCCCCCGAAACCCCGTCGAACTAGAGGGTGTGACCTCGTCGGGCTCTTTGGCTCTAACTCTCAGGGAGTGAATCGAGCGTGGCTCGAATCGAAGTGCCGATGCCGCAGATGGGTGAGTCCATCGCGGAAGGCACAGTCTCCAAGTGGCTCAAGCAGGTCGGCGAGGAAGTAGAGCGGGACGAGCCGATCCTGGAGATCTCCACCGACAAGGTGGACGCCGAGATCCCCGCACCGGCTGCGGGCACGCTCGTCGAGATCGCGGTGTCGGAGGGTGAGACGGTCGAGGTGGGCACCGTCGTAGCCTTCATCGACCCCGAGGGTGGGGCGCCGGCCGAAGCGGCTTCGGCCCCCGAGTCCGAGGAGGCCCAGGCGCCCGCTGCCGCTCCCGAACCCGAGCCTGAGCCTGAGCCGGTGGCTCAGGCGGCTCCCACTGCTGGTAGCGCGCCGGACGCTCAGTCCCCCTCGCCGCCGTTCATTCCGCCCAAGGCGCCGGGCTCCGGTGACGGGGCGCCCGCCGAAGCGGACGTGGAGACCGAAGACGAGCGCCTCCGCCAGCGCTCCACGCCTGTGGTGCGCAAGATCGCGGAAGAGCACGGCATCGATATCGGCTCGGTCCCGGGCACGGGTCATGCCGGCCGGGTCACCAAGCAGGACATCCTGAGCTTTATCGAGGGTGGCGCGCCGGCCGAGGCGGCCGCGGAGAAGCCCGCCGCCCCGAGCGCTCCCGCGCCGGCGCCCTCGCCTCCCGCCGCCCCCCGTCGTCCGGCGCCGTCCGCGGCTCCGTCCGACCTCTGGGACGCGTTCTACAGCCAGGTAAGGCATCCGGAGTACCCCGTCCGGCCCGCGGATCGGGTGGAGCCGATGGACAAGATCCGCCGGCTCACGGCCGAGCACATGGTTCTGGCCAAGCGGGTCGCGCCCCACGTCCACACCATCGTCGAGATCGATTTCTCGGCCATCGACCGGGTCCGGGCGGCCTCGAAGCCGCGGTGGGCCGCTCAGGGCGCCAAGGTCAGCTACACGGCCTTCATCGCATGGGCGGTCTCGCGTGTGCTCAGGGAGTTCCCCACGGTCAACGCGGCCGTCTCCGGTGACAACGTCATCTATCGGGGCAACGTCAACGTCGGCATCGCCGTGGATCTGGATCCGGGGCTCATCGTTCCGGTCATCCACGACGCGGACCACCTGGGGCTGGTCGGCATCGGGAACAAGATGGTCGACCTCGCCACGCGGGCCCGCGACCGGAAGCTCGTTCCGGCCGAGGTCCAGGGCGCCACGTTCTCGATCACCAACCCGGGGGTGCTCGGAACCCTGGTCGGGATGCCGATCATCCCCAAGGGCACGTCGGCGATCCTTCTCACGGGCGCCATCGAGAAGCGCGTCGTGGTGGTCACCGATCCGCAGACGGGCACGGACTCGACCGCGGTTCGCAAGCGGGCCTACTTCTGCCTGGGTTACGACCACCGGATCGTGGACGGGGCGGATGCCGCGCGCTTCCTCGCGACCCTCAAGGAAACGCTCGAGGACTTCCCCGAGGACGCATGATCTACGGGCGGCGCCCCTGGTCCACCCGGGCCGGGCCCCCTGGGACCCCGGGGACCGCCCTCCCGACCCGCCTGGCGCCGACGGACCCTTGAGCGGCCTCCGTACGCTCGTGATCCGCCGCCCGGGCGTCGTTCCCTACGCCGATGGCCTGGCGCTCCAGGACGATCTGGTCGCGCGCAGACGTGCGGGCGAGATCCCCGACACGCTCGTGCTGCTCCAGCACCCGCACGTCATCACGCTCGGCTCGAGCGGGGACGCTGCCCACGTCCTCATGGACGCCGACGAGCGCGAGGCCCGTGGGGTGGAGCTCTTCGAGGCGGGTCGCGGGGGAGACGTCACGTACCATGGCCCCGGTCAGCTCGTCGCCTATCCCATTCTGGACCTCAAGCCCGACCGGAAAGATCTCCACCGGTATCTGCGCGACCTGGAGGAGGTGCTCATCCGGGTCGCCGCCGACCATGGGGTGGAAGCCCGCCGCCGCGAGGGCCTCACCGGTATCTGGACGGACCGCGGCAAGCTGGCGGCGATCGGTGTGCGCGTGTCGTCGGGGTGGATCTCCTCGCACGGCCTGGCGCTCAACGTGGACGCGGACCTCGGGTTCTTCGACGCCATCATCCCCTGCGGCCTCGAAGGAGAGGCCGTCACGTCGCTCGAGCGTGAGCTGGGGACCGCTCTCGAGCTGGAATCGGTCGCCGATTCCCTCGCGCAACGCTTCGCAGACGTCTTCGAGCGCGAGATTCAGGTAGCCTAGGCAACACTATGCGAGGGATTCGCCGGGTCTCTTGCACCCGCGCTCGAGCCCCCGATTTCCCAAGTGACGAACGGTGCTATTCCGGATTCATAGGAAGAAGTGTTTCTGAAATCAGATGTTTCCAAACATCCGGATACACCCTGGAATGATGATCAGGTGAACGCTCTATCTATCTGTAAAAACAATAGTTACGGCGTGATGCTGAAGTGATGGGATGTTTATCCTCGATGGCCTTGCAGCTCCCCGGGGGACCCCTTATCATCCCGTCGCGTTTCGGATGTGGCTCATCGAGATCGATGGCGTTGGTCATCCCTTGATGAATCCGAGCGTGAGTTGCCGGGCGTGACGGCGCAGCGGTGACAGGCGAACCAGGACTTGGGAGATCTTGGGGAGCCCGACGGGGGAGGTCGCTGGCCCCCGACGAAAAGCCCCAAAGTAAAGAGCTCGGGGCGCCTCCAGTCGCAGACCACGCGACGGACGGAGGGAGGGAGAAGGGCCCAGCCACCTACACGAGGGTGGACCCAAGCCGGGCCGTGATCCCGCCAGCGCAGAAGGGACCTGCGGGCTAGCTTCGTGAGCGATGCCTGGGGCTCTCGAGAAGGAGCGGCCCGGTCGTGGGTAACTGCGATCGGGCCGCTTCGCTTTTATGCCGGTGCAGGCCGGGGGTCGCAGAGGCGGGAGCGGCGCTCGGCCGAGCCGGCTACTCGTCCGCGTACCGCTCCTCCGGCGGCGTGAATTCCATGTAGTCGAGGAACTGGCCCTTCTCGCGGCGTTCCTCCAGCCAGTCGGTGAAGCCGGAGGTGATGAGGCCGCCCGAGGCCGACTGCTCTTTCGCGGCCCGGGTCGCCAGGAAGTCCACGTACTCGTTCTCGGGGTGCCCTGCGTGACCGCGGACCCACCGGGCGCGCATGTCGTGGCGGGCCAACTCGGCGTCGAGTTGCTTCCACAGCTCCAGGTTCTCGATCGGGCCGGCCTTGCGCTTCCACCCGCGTCTCTTCCATCCGGGCATCCACTCCATCATCCCCTTCACGAGGTACTGGCTGTCGGAGACGAAATGGACCCGACAGGGGCGCTTCAGCGACCGCAGTACCTCGATTGCGCTCCGGATGGCCATGCGGTTGTTCGTCGTCCCCGGCTCGCTTATCCACAGGTCGCGCCGCTGCCACTGACGGTCCTGCCAGGTCTCGACGAGGCCGCCGGCGCCGCCGGGGTTGGAGCGGGCTTTGTATTGATTGCCCAGGCACGACTCGTCGGCGTGGACGTACACGGTGTCCATGGTGGTCCTTTGTTGGTCCGTTCGACTCGGCGGCGCTTGACCGCCCATTCACCCTCGGTAGCTTAGCGCGACCCCGTTACCCGAGACGCCGAGGCCGGATCCTGGACCGCACAGCCTACCTCCTCCTGGAAGACGGGCGCCGTTTCGACGGCGACCTCATCGGCGCCGGACAGCTCACGCACGGCGAGGTCGTGTTCAACACGTGCATGTCGGGATACCAGGAGGTCCTGACCGACCCGTCCTACACGGGTCAGCTCGTGACGATGACGTATCCGCTCATCGGGAACTACGGCGTCAACTCCATCGACCGGGAGTCACCCGATCCGCAGGTCGCCGGCTTCATCGTGCGCGAGGCCTCCAGAGTGCCATCCTCGTGGCGCGCCGAGAAGGGACTCGACGACTATCTGAAGGACAACGGCATCACCGGCATCGCCGACATCGACACGCGCGCCCTCACCCGGCACATCCGGTCGCAAGGCGCCATGCGAGGTGCCATCGCGCCCTCCGACCTGTCGGAGGCGGAGGTGCTCGAGGGGGTTCGTGCCCAGCCGGTCA
>JASFUR010000215.1:0-6241 GCA_050050215.1 Gemmatimonadota bacterium | reverse complement strand
GCGACTCCCCGCGCAGCACGTGGCCGCCGGTCGTGCGGTAGTAGTGCCTGCGAAGCGGGGCCGCTGCGTCGCGGAGGTCCTTTACGGCCGAAGGGTTGTCGGCCCGGAAGTCGAAGGCCACCTCGACCCGGACGCGGTCGATGCTGACCGGAGTGAACTCACGCCCGGCGCGGAGCCCCATGAGGAACTGGGGGATCGACTGGTCCTTGTGCGGTAGAAGCGCGGTGATTCGACGCCCGTCGGTGGTGCCCGGCGAGGGCGTGGACAGGTACGTCGCCAGTGACGACCTCGAGTCCGCGACACCTTTGCGCTCGAGTCGCTCGAACCGCAGCGCAGCGAGAACCACCACCGGACAGCCCTGCAGCCGTAGACCCACCAGCTCCCAGAAGTGGTCCTCCTCCTGACGACCGAGGTAGACCTGCTCTGGATCGGGGATGTAGGCATAGCCGTCGCGCACCCGCTCGAGGTGCTCTCGGACATGGTCGAAGTGTGGGTGCTTCATCCGCCTACGGGCTGTTTGGAGGGGAGACGACGCTATCGCGGACGGTCCCCGTTCACAAGACGTGAGCCGCGGGAAGTCGCGCGCCGGGTTGCTCCCGAGGAGCCGGCGTCGTCAGGTTGTTCGGCCCGCTCCACCTGCCCTCCGTCCGAGGAGCTCCTACGCCTTGTCGCTTCCACTCGTCCAGCGCGCCGAAGGTCACCGGAGTCGCCTCGCGATAACCTCCGGGCAGGAAGCATTCAGCTACGGTGACCTGCTCGAAGGCTCGGGTCGAGTCGCCCGCGGTCTGCTCGCCGGACGGAGAGACCTCGAGGGTGGTCGCGTCTGCTTCCTGGTCGCCCCCGGCTGGGATTACGTGACGACCCTCTGGGGAGTCTGGCGCGCCGGTGGGATCGCTGTCCCAATGGCGGTCTCCCACCCGCCGCCCGAGCTCGCCTACGTCCTCGACGACGCCGAGCCGGAAGCGGTCATCGCCGAGCCCGACCTGGCCGAGCGCCTGATCGATGCTGCGGCGGCCCGCGGACTCACGGTCGGGAAGCCCCGGGACGTCGCTGCCGGACCGGAGGACGTGCCCCTGCCCGACGTCGATCCACAACGGCCGGCCATGATGCTCTACACCTCCGGCACGACCGGGCGACCCAAGGGCGTCGTTATCACGCACGCCAACATCCAGGCACAGCTCGAGGCGTTGACGCGGGCATGGGGCTGGAGCGCGGACGACCGGATTCTGCTGCATCTGCCGCTGCATCACGTGCACGGCATCGTGAACATCCTGACTTCCGCGCTGTGGAACGGAGCCGCGTGCGACATCCTTTCGGGCTTCGACGCCGTCGAAGTATGGGAGCGCCTCGCGACAGGTGACTTCACGCTCTACATGGCGGTGCCCACAGTGTACCGGCGCCTGATCGAGACCTGGTCGGACGCCGACGCCGCCACGAGAGAGCGCTGGTCGGCCGGTGCGAGATCCTGCCGTCTGATGGTGTCGGGCTCTGCGGCTCTGCCGGTCCCGACTCTGGAGAAGTGGCGGGAGATGACGGGACACACGCTGCTGGAGCGGTACGGCATGACCGAGATCGGGATGGCGCTGTCGAACCCCCTCGAGGGCGAGCGACGCCCCGGCTTCGTGGGCACGCCACTTCCGGGGGTGGAAGTACGCCTGGTCGACGAAGACGAGGCGCCCGTGGGGCCCGGCACCCCGGGGCAGATCCACGTCAGGGGACCCACCGTGTTCGGCGAGTATTGGCGACGCCCCGACGCGACCGAGGAAGCCTTCACGGAGGAACGCTGGTTCAGGACGGGCGACCAGGCCGTGCTGGAAGACGGGGCCTACCGCATCCTGGGACGCCGGAGCGTCGACATCCTCAAGACGGGAGGGGAGAAGATCTCCGCGCTGGAGATCGAGGACGTGCTTCGCTCCCACCCCGCCGTGAAGGATTGCGCCGTGGTGGGCGTCCCCGATGCGCTCTGGGGGGATCGCGTGTGCGCGGCGATCGTCATGAACCAGGGGGCTTCGCTCGTAGAGGAAGAGTTGCGCGGGTTTGCGAAGGACCGCCTCGCGCCCTACAAAGTCCCCAAGGAGTTCCTGCTCGTGGACGACTTGCCCCGCAACGCGATGGGCAAAGTCACCAAACCTGCCGTTCGAGAGCTGTTCTCCAGCGATGCGAAGAGCCACACGAACACCGACGAGGACCGATGATCGACGCCGTGCTGGCCAATCTGCGCGAGTACTGGATGGTGCACTCGCTCCTGGTGCTCTACACGGTGATGCTCGCGCATCACGCGTGGACGGGAAACAGAAGCACCAAGGGTCTCACCGACTACTACGTGGGCGGGCGCAAGATGAGCGGCTGGGCGCTCGGCATCTCGTTCTTCGCGACGTACGCGAGCACGAATTCGTTTCTCGGCTACAGCGGCCAGACGTATTCGTGGGGTCTCCCCTGGCTGCTCTTCATGCCCACCGCAGTGGGGTTCTGTCTGTTCGCCTGGATCGTGGTCGCGCCGCGCCTGCGCGTGTTCACCGAAGCGATGGACTCGCTCACGATCCCCGATTTCATCGGCTTCCGCTTCCGCAGCACGCCCTCGCGCCTTTTCGCCGCTCTGATCGTGATCGCGGCCTCTCTCTTCTACATGACCGCGGTCTTCACGGGCATCGGGAGACTGCTCGAGACGTTCATGGAGATCCCCTATGCGATCTCCATCGTGATCGTCTTCTTCGTCGTGATGCTGTACACGATGATCGGCGGCTTCATCAGCGTCGTGAAGACGGACGTCGTGCAGGGCGTAGTCATGATCGTCGCGGCGCTCCTGCTCTTCATCGGCACGGTCAACGCCGCGGGCGGGCTCGGCGCGGTCCCTGACATCCGCGCCCAACCGGGAGGGGAAGCGTTGTTCACGTGGGGTGGAGGAGTGGCGATTCCGGTGCTCATCGGTACCATGTTCGCGACGTTGGTGAAGTTCGCGGTCGAGCCGCGACAGCTCTCGCGCTTCTTCGCGCTCGAGGGCGCGAAGGCGACCCGGACGGGCATGATCGTGTCGTGTGCGGTGTTCGCGGGGGTGTTCACCCTACTCCTTCCGGTCGGTCTCTACGCTCGCCTCATCCTGCCGGAGGGCGCCGTCACGGAGACGGACCTGGTCGTGCCGATGCTCCTCTCGGAGGTGTTCGGCTCGGGACTGGGGGCCTTCCTGATGGTCGCGATGATCGCGGCGGCGATGTCTTCGCTGGACTCCGTTCTTCTCGTCCTCGCGTCCACCGTCGAGCGGGACGTCGTGAGCGTCGTCTTCCCCCGCCGGGACGAGCGGTCCGAGATGGCGTGGACCCGAGGGTGGGTGGCGCTCTTCGCGCTCGCCACGGCGATCATCTCGCTCGACCCGCCGGGTGGCATCGTCCAGCTCACCGCCTTCAGCGGCAGCCTCTATGCTGCCTGCTTCTTTCCTGCCATCGTCCTGGGACTGCATTGGAGAAGGGGCAACGGCACGGCCGTCATGACCTCCTTCATCGTCGGCATCGTCGTCCTGCTGGGCTGGGACTACATGCCGGGATCCGAGATCCTCCACCAGGTATTCCCCGCCATCATCATGTCCACCACGGCCTACATCGCCGTCGCGACGGTGACGCCCGAGACGGCCGACGAGAAGGTCCTCAGCCTCGTGGACGGCCTGAAGCCCGTCGAGGCGGACATGCTCCCCGAGGCGGCCGCGGTGGACGGTTGAGCACCCTCACGCTGGCGGTCGAGCAGGCCGACATTCTCTCCTCGCTGCGTGGCCTGAAGGGCCGCGGCACCGTAGGGGACGTCGCAGCCGCATCGGGTCTCCCCACCGAGACCGTTCGGCAAGGCCTCAAGGCGCTACTGCAGAGCCACGAGGGACACGTGGCCGTCTCGGATTCGGGGGAGCTCCTCTACGAGTTCGACCCCAAGCTCATCGAGCGCGGCACCGAGCCGTTTCTCGCGAGGGCGAAGAAGGCCATCGGCAAGGTCCTCCGAGGGGGCTTCAAGGCGTGGATCGTCGTGATGCTCGTCGGCTACTTCATCCTCTTCGTCATCCTCGTGCTTGCTGCGTTGTTCGCCCAGCGGGGCAACGACTCGCGCGGCGGGGGTTGGAGCAGGGGACGACGGGGTGGCCACGTCCGCCTGCCGAGCTTCTGGTTCTGGTACTGGATCTGGGGGCCACGCTGGCGGATCGGACGTCCATACTACGGCCACCGCTGGGAGCGGACGCTGGACAAGGAGGACAAGGTCCCGTTCTACAAGAAGGTTTTCGCCTTCGTCTTCGGGCCCGATCGGCCCAAGCCCACCCAGAAGCAGATCGACCGGGGCAGGATCCGCCTGATTCGAGCGCGTAACGGCGTCCTGACCACGGCCGAGCTCATGGAGCACACGGCGCTGAGCTACCCCGAGGCGGAGAGCGAGATGGGTCGGCTCCTGGGCGCGTACGACGGAGAGGCGATCCCGTCTCCGGAGGGCGAGCTCGTCTACGCGTTCCCGCAGCTCACGAAGACCCTGCACGAAGGCCGGAGGGTGCGCGCGCCGAACCCGGCCTGGATGCGTCTCGAGTACCCTCTCGAGCTGACCGGCAACACGGCCGGCAGCAACGCGGCGATCGTGGGCATGAACGGTTTCACGCTGGCGGCAGCCGCCACGGCTCCGTGGTTCATCTTCCCACGCCTCGAAATCGGGGGTCCGGCGGCGTTCCTCGGACTGGTGATCGTCCCCGTGGTCTTCAGCGTGCTCTTCTTCGGCATCCCTCTGCTCCGCATGGCGAGCGTCAAGCTGGAGAACCGTCGCCGTGCGAAGAGAAATGTCCGACGGGTCCTGTTGGGCCTCGTCTACCGGAGGTCGCTCGACTCGGCCGGCCCGGTCGGTGTCGCGGAAGCCCACGGCTACGTCTCTGCCCGCCTGAAGGACCAGGAAGTCTCCAGGAAGGAGGTAGAGACGGTGCTGCAGAAGCTCGCGGCCGAGCTGGACGCCGACGTGGCTCCGGGCGAAGGCGGCGAGCTCGAGTACACGTTCCCGGCGCTCCCCCGTGAGCTCCGAGCCGCGGAGACGGTCCGTCGCTCGCTGCAGCTCGACAAGAGGGATCTGGGCGATGTGGTCTTCTCGACGGCCGACACACCCGAGGAGGCAGGAGAGAGGGAGTTGCGGCTCTTCGACCGCGAGCTGACGGACGACGTGGACCTCGAGCGCTACCTTCCGCCCACGGACCGCGTCGATTTCGAGCACGACTACGAGATCGTGGCATTCGACGAGGAGCTGGCACGCCGCGACTGAGGCTCTGCGAAGGCCGGCGATCCCGACCGCCGGCTGCTCATTCCAGGGCGGCGATCTCCTCCGTCAGACGCTGGACCGTGCGGTCGGCACGGCCGCTCGCGCTCCACAGGTCGACCGCCTTCTGGTAGGCCCGCCTCGCCTCGCCGGTATCGCCGAGCTCGGCCGCCCAGACGCCGCGCTGGCGCCACCCGACGGCGAACGCGGGATCGACCGTGAGCGAGGCGTCCAGGAGATCCATGGCCCCCGACAGATCCCCGTCGCCGGAAGCCCGCGATGCCCGCCTGTAGAGCTCCAACGCCTGGTCCGACGTCGTCGTCATCGAGACGAGACGCTCACCCTCCCTGATGCTTCGAAGGGATTCGCCCAGGCGCTCGCGCACCCGCTCGCTGAGTCGCTCGATCGTGGGGACGAGATCGGCCGCACCGGGTGCAGCCTCCTCGAAGCGGGCGAGCACCGATCCAGAAACGCTGGATATGCTCGACGCCAACCGGTATCCAGGACCGTGACTCGACACGATACCGGACACCACCAGCTTGGCCGGCGGAGCGTCGTCCTCCGAGCCCGGGACGACCCAGGCCCGAGAGAGCTCCTCCTCGAAGGCATCGGTCAGGAGCGCCGCCAGCGACGGATCGCGGGTCTGGTTCTGGAAGTGCCGGAGCGCGATGACGTCCCGTTCCTCGAGCACGCCCTGAGCCAGGAGCGAGCCGACCGGTCCGATGCCGAGAGCCCACATCGTCATGTAAGCCACGACAGAAGTGACCATCAGCGCGGCCGACGAGACCCCGCCGAGCAGCACGTTGCGCCACGTCAAGAGCCCGGCTCCGTGAAGCGGGTGTGCCTCCGGAACCACGTGGACCTGCTCGGGCGTGAGCCCTGGGAGCTCGTTGGGGTCGGCGGCGTCCTCGATACGCAGCCCGGGAACGCCACCCTGCACGACGGTCGTGGCGACGACGAGTGGGAGCATCGCCACGACGCA
>JASFUR010000214.1:0-6261 GCA_050050215.1 Gemmatimonadota bacterium | reverse complement strand
GGATGACGGTCACGTTCCTGACCCCACCCGCCGACGCCGAGACCCTCCGATCGTTCCACGAGCGGATCCGTCCACTGGGACCCGGCTGGCAGGGCGCCGGAATGGAACGGGTCCCCTCCACCGAGAACGACTCCCTGACCGCCGCGTTCCTCGCGTGGTTCCTCGGGTGCGTCGTCGTCTATGGCGCGCTCTTCGGAACCGGGTACGCGCTGTACGGCAGCTCGATGCTCGCAGTCGTCTGCCTCGGGGCGGCGGCGGTGGCCGCCGTGGCGCTTCTCAAGACGCTGCCGCGGGTCGGGATCCGGTAAGAGATCAGCGCGACTCGCCTCGGACTCTTCGGGATGTCGGAGGCCCTGGGGACGTCCGGGCCCACGGGCCTCAGAGCTCCCTGATCGACGCTCCGCCGACGGCGCCCGCGAGGAAGAGGCGCTCGTCGAGGCGCATGGCGAGCCGACGAGGCTCGTAGTACTCGGTCACCAGGTTCTCGATGACGCCGTCGACCGTGCTGCGATCCGCGAGCGCCACGATGCTCCCGCCGAGCCCGGCACCGGTGAGCCTCGCGCCCGCCGCGCCGCCCTCTCTGGCGATCGCCGCAAGCTCGTCGAGCTCCCTGGTGCTCATGAGGAAGTCCGTTCGCAGGCTCCCGTGCGACGCGTCCATCAGGGTGCCGAACCGGGTCACGTCTGCCGCACGCATCAGGTCGATCGCCTGGTCGACCCGGGCGGCCTCCGTCACGACGTGTCGGAAGCGCCGAAGCAGGTTGCTGGGGAGCACGCCTTCGGCGATCGGCAACAGGTCCTCCACGGCGAGCGCCCTCAGTAGCGACGGGTAGTCGGTCGGGATCATCCGCGTCATGTCCTTGCGGACGACGTCCTCCACCACGAACGAGAGCGCCTCTTCGCACTCGCTCCGCCGCGTGTTGTAGACGTTCTGCACCGCCCCCGACTTCTCCGCTCTCTTGCCGGTGTCGGCCACGACGAAGCACCAGTCCGCCGGTAGCTGGACGTGCCGGAGGCGGAGCGGCTTGAACGTGATCTTGGCCGCACATCCCCTACGCGCTCCGAGAGAGATCGCGTGATCCATCGCACCACCGCGGGTGCCCGTGAAGTGCTCGGCGTCGCCCATGAGCTCGGGAAAGGAGCGGTCGTCGACCGGCACTTCGTTGATGCGCGCGAGCGCGAGGCCCACGGCCATCACGATGGCCGACGAGGAGGACAGCCCGGCGGCCACCGGAATGTCGGAGCCGATGACCCCGTCGAAGCCGCGCCAGATCGCGAAGCGCCGCGCCAACAGATCGGCCGGGCCTTTCACGTAGTTGGCCCAGTGCCCGTCCTCGTCCTTCGGGATGCCCGGCAGGATCTCGAACTCCACCGACGGGAACTCGGAGTCGACGTCGTGGAGAACCACCATGCCGTCGTCGCGGGGCCGGAACACCATGCGCACTTCCCGCTGGATCGCCATCGGCAGCACGGGCAGGTCGTTGTAGTCGGTGTGCTCGCCGATGAGATTCACCCGCCCCGGAGCCCGCACCAGGTGGGTGGGGGAGGCTCCGAAGCGCTCCTCGAAGGCGGACGTAATGCCTTCCTGCGAGCTGTGGATCAGGCGCATGCGCTCGGTCCGCGGGGGTGATTGGAAGGCACAAGCTGTGACGCCGCACGGCCCGCCTCAAGTGACGGCACCGCGGACGATCCAGCCTGGCGGAATCCGACCTCACTCCTCCAATTGGGGACCAGCACCCATTCCGACACGAGGTGGTAGCGTGAATTCGACGTCGTTCTTCCCCCGACGCACCGCGGTCCTCGCGCTCGCGGCCTGCGTCCTCGCAGCGCCCCTGGTCGCCCAGGAGCTCCCGAACGCGATCCCCGAGACCGTCGGGATGTCGTCGGAGCGTCTGAATCGCCTCACGACGACGCTGAACGACTACGTCCAGGACGGCAGGCTCGCCGGCGCGACCGCCATCGTTCTCCGCCAGGGGAAGGTCGTCTACAACGAGGCCGTCGGAGACCGGGATCGGGAGGCGAACAGCCCCATGACGACGGACGCGATCTTCCGCATCGCGTCGCAGACCAAGGCGCTCGTCAGCGTGGGCGTCATGATGCTGCAGGAGGAGGGCAAGCTCCTGATCTCCGATCCCGTGGCCGACTACCTGCCGTCGTTCCGCCACACGACCGTGGCCGTGCCGAGGGACGGCGGCGGCTACGACGTGGTGCCGGCCGAGCGGCCGATCACCCTGCGTCATCTGCTCACGCACACCGCCGGCATCGCCTATGGCTCGGGACCCGGAGGCGACCAGTGGGAGGAGGCCGGGATCACCGGCTGGTACTTCGGTCACCGCGACGAGCCGATCCGAGAGACCGTGGACCGAATGCCCGCGCTGCCCTTCCAGGCGCAGCCGGGAGAGCGCTTCGTGTACGGCTACAACACGGACATCCTGGGCGCCGTGATCGAGGTGGTATCGGGGGAGACGCTCGACGAGTTCATCCACGAGCGCATCCTCGAGCCGCTGGACATGCACGACACGGACTTCTACCTCCCCCCCGCGAAGCGGGGACGGCTCGCCACGGTCTACAGCCTGCGCGACGAGCTCACCCGGGCTCCGGACGGGCCGGGCATGCAGGCCCAGGGAGAATACGTCGACGGTCCCAGGACGTCGTTCTCGGGCGGCGCGGGGCTGCTCTCGACGACGCGGGACTACGCGCGCTTTCTCCAGATGCTCCTCAACGGTGGGGAGCTCAATGGCCACCGGTTGTTGTCCCCGACGACAGTGAGCCTCATGACGCAGAACCACATCGGGGACATCGACCGCGGTCCGGGTATGGGATTCGGGCTCGGGTTCTCCATCCGTGAGGACGTGGGCGCGGCAGGCCAGCCCGGGTCGGTCGGCGAGTTCGGCTGGGGTGGGGCGTACCACTCGACGTACTGGGTCGATCCGGTGCAGCAGCTCGTCGTCGTCTACCTGACCCAGGTGATCCCGGCAACCGGACTGGACGACCAGGCGAAGCTGCGGGCGGTCGTGTACGGCTCCATCGTACGGGAGCTTTCCATGCACGACATGATGATGAATTGAGCGGGACGAGCCACCGATGGTTCTCGACGACTCGGTGATGCGGCGGAGCGACGCGCTCCAGGAGATGATGCGCCTCGCCCGCTCGCTCATCTCGGACGGCGTTCTCACGGACATGGAGGCCAAGGTCTTCCACGCCTGGATCGAGCGGCATCCCCACGTGAAGGGGATCGCCGCCGTGGACGAGATCGTCGGGCTTCTCCGGAACGTCTTCGACGACGGAAGGCTCTCCGAGCCGGAGCGCTCCCAGCTCGCGAAGCTCCTGAAGGAGTTCGGCGGCTAGGAGTCCCGAGTGGGCCCGCGATCTAGACGTCGAGCACACGACCGTGGTTCCTGTGATTCAGGTCCACGCCGGTCAGGCGGGTCATGCCGCTCAAGATCCGGTACAGCAGCCGCTCGTCGCGGTGCGGCCTTCGTACCGTGCCCGGCCGGTCTTCCTCTCTGAGGAGATGTGCCCAGTCCATGGCGGCGATCCTCTCGGCCATGACCTCGGGGTGCCGCCCGGACCATCTCGGCAGGCGCCCGAGAGGCCCGTAGTCGAACTCGGCCGCGTCTCCCACGTGCTCGCGGACTTCGGCCTCGTCGACGCGGTGGGACCAGAACTCGCGTGTCTTCCGTTGCATCACTGCAGGGTGCCTGGCCCACCCGTAGTGGAAGATCCTCGCGCCCCCCCTGGCCACGGTGAGACGCCGTCCGCTCCCGTGCCGGAACGACTGGGCGTCCCGCACGGAACGGATCCCCACCCCGTTCCTCACCATCCTGATCTCGGTCGGATACCAGCCCTGCCCCCGCTGTACGTGCCCGAAGTCGCCGAAGAAGTGGAGGTAGTCGAAGATCAGCCCCTCGACGCGCGTGTCCCGCAGGAGGCTGCGGCAGCGATCCACAATGACCGAGTGGTCGTCCTCGTGGACGACTTCGTCGGCCTGCACGTAGAAGCACCAGTCCCCGGTGCAGGCGTCGAGCGCGAGGTTCGTCAGGTCCGAGTAGGCCAGCTCGCCCCGTGCGTCGTCCCAGACGGCGTCCAGGATCCTCACGCGGGGATCGTCCAGGGAGGCGACGAGCGCCCGCGTGCCATCGTCCGGCTCGGCGGCCGCCACGGCGACGACGAGCTCGTCCACGACCGGGAGGATGGACGTGAGCGCTTCCCGCACGGGATAGCCGAGCGAGACCGCGTTTCGCACGAACGAGAAGCCTGAGATGCGCACGGTGAGGTGGCGGGGCAAGCTGCGGGCCGACATCGGTGTTGCGTCGCCCTGAAGGTACCCACATCCTCTCCCCCCAGTGACCTCCAACGCCGAAGGCTCCGCGACGGGCGAGCCTACGTTCGCCCGGGACCTCGGGCTCTTCGACGCCACGATGATCGGCATCGGCGCCATGATCGGCGCCGGGATCTTCGTGCTCACGGGCATCGCGGCCGGCGAGTCCGGGCCCGCCTCCCTGGTCGCCTTCGGGCTGAACGGCGCCGTGACGCTCCTCACGGCCTTCGCCTACGCCGAGCTGGCCGCGGCCATCCCCGAGGCCGGCGGGGGCTACGCCTTCGTCCGAAGGGCCTTCCCGGGGGTCGTCGGCTTCACCGCGGGGTGGATGCTCTGGTTCGCGTACACGGTCGCGTGCAGCCTCTACGCCCTGGGCTTCGCCGGCTACTTCTGGGAGTTCTTCCTGAAGTACGTGCCCGGCTTCGCGGAGAGCGCATTCGGGCTCGTCGGCGAGACCGGCGCCGGTCTGATCGTGACCTTCGTGATCGGCGCGCTGTTCGTACGGCTCAACGCGAAGGGCACCGAAGTCACCGGCATGGCCGAGAACGTCCTTACGGTGGCGAAGCTCATCATCCTGGCCGTCTTTATCGGCTATGGCATCCGAGCCGTGGGCGTCGCACCGAGCGAGTCCGTGGCCGCCTTCAATCCGTTCTTCCCCCAGGGGATGAGCGGGGTCATCGTGGCGATGGGGCTCACGTTCATCGCGTTCGAGGGTTACGACCTCATCGCGACGGTCGCCGAGGAGATCGAGGAGCCGGAGCGGAACATCCCGCGGGCGACGTTCATCTCGCTCGCCGTCACGGTCGTGATGTACCTCCTGATCCTCTTCGTCTCACTCGCCGCGGTGCGTCCTCCCGGCGGCCAGCCGTCGTGGCAGTTCCTCGGGGACTACGGGGAGACCGCGATCGTGCGGGCGGCGGAGGGCTTCATGCCGGCCTTCGGCGTGGCGATCATCGTCTTCGGCGGACTCCTCTCCACCATGTCCGCACTCAACGCGACGATTCTCGCCTCGTCGCGGGTCGCGTTCTCGATGGGCCGCGATCGCTGGCTCCCGCAGAGCGTGGCAACGATCCATCCCGAGCGACGTACGCCCCACGTGGCGATCTTCGCTACCGGCGCCATCCTCCTCGCGATGGCGCTCACGTTGCCCATCGAAGCGGTAGGCTCCGCGGCCAGTCTGATCTTCCTGCTGACCTTCGCCATGGTGAACCTCGCGGTCATCGTCCTGCGGCGAAAAGCGCCCGACCTGGACCGACGATACCGGGTGCCGCTGTATCCCTTCGTGCCCATCCTCGGGATCATACTGAACATCTTCCTGGCCCTGTACCAGTTCACGTTCCAGCCCCTGGCGTGGTACGTGACCCTGGGCTGGGTGACCGTCGGCTTGATCCTCTACTACGGGCACTTCGAAAAGCAGGCCCAGGCGATCAAGCCGCAGGTCCTGGAGCGGCCCCTTCCGGCGCGGGTCTCCGAGGAGCCCACGGTCGTCGTACCGCTCCACAACCCCGATCACGTCGATATCCTCCTGGACTACGCCCGGCCGCTCGCCTCGGCACGGCAGCAGGAGCTCGTCGCCTATTCCGTGGTGGAGGTGCCCCGACAGCTCCCGATCCACGAGGGCCTCCGTTTCACGCAGCACCGCGAGGGACTGCTCAAGGCGGCTCGCGAGCACGCCGCGAGGGATCACCTCCCCATCGCGACCGATCTGGTCGTGGCGCACCAGGCCGCCGAGGGAATCCTGGCCGGAGCCAAGCGCTACCACGGGGACCTGCTCGTCATGGGATGGAAGGGCTACACCGACACGCGCGACCGCATCTTCGGCGAAGTCGCCGACCAGGTGATTCGTCACGCGCCGTGCGACCTCGCGCTCCTCAAGGTCGGCAGCACGAAGCCCCCGAAGCGGTGCCTCTTCCCGACCGCCGGCGGAGCGCACGCGCAACT
>JASFUR010000213.1:0-6279 GCA_050050215.1 Gemmatimonadota bacterium | reverse complement strand
GCCGCGCGTCTCGAAGAGCGGCGGAGCGGCGATCGCCTCGCGGGGCTCGAGGCGCGCAAGGCCGCGCTCGAGGGCCTGGAGCGCGAACGCGAGGGTCTGGAGCCGGTCGTGCGGGCGGTGCTCTCCACTGGAGATGCGGGTGTTGTGGGACCTCTCTCCGATTTCATCGAGGCCTCTCCGGGCGTGACCGCGGCGGCCGAGGCGTATCTCGGGGCCCTCGCCAGCGCACTGATCGTGAAGGACGGGGCCACGGTGGACCGACTCCTGGACTGGTTCCGTGGGAGCTGGGAAGGCGGCGGCGGCCTCACGCTGCTCCGGCTGGACCGCGTGCCCGCCAACGCTGCCAGCGCCGCTGGAAGCCTGCTGGCCCGGGTGGAGGCCAAGGGAGATGGCGCGCCGTGGGTCAGGGCCCTCCTGGACGGTGTGGAGGTGCCGGACTCGTCGAGCGACGACCGGCCGGTCACGGAGCGGGACGGCATCGTCCGGGTCGGAGATCCGGCCAGCGGCTCCGGTGTGCTCGAGCGCAAGGAGGAGCTGCGCCGCATCTCGGGAGAGCACGAGGAGGCTTCCACGGCCCATGCCGAGGCCGTCAAGCGGCTCGAGGAGGCGGAGGCGCGCTTCCACGACGCCGAAGAGGCCCTCGAGGCCGCCCGGAAGGCTCGCCTGCAGGCCGAGGATCACCACCGGGAGGTCACGGCCGAACTCGCCGCTCAGACCGACAGGCGCGGCAGGATGGACCGACATCGCGACGAGCTGGCACGTCAGCTCGAAGGTGCGAAATCCGCACGGACCCGGGCGCTCGAGCGGGCTCAGGAGGCTCGGGAGGACCGCGAGGTTCTCGTCCAGCAGGAGTCCGCGCTCGAGGAGGAGCGTCAGGCCGCGCGCGCGGGGCTCGAGAAGGTGCAGGAGGAATGGGAGGTCGCGCGGGCCGAGGAGGCCCGGCTGGCGGTCGACGTTACGCGCCTCGAGGGGGACCTCGCCCGCGTGAACGAACGGCTGGAGGCAGCTTCGACCTCCCGTGGGCAGGCCAGCTCGCGGGTGGAGGCGCTGGACCGCGAGGAGAAGCAGCTGCGCGAGGAGCTGACAGAGGCCCGCCGGATGCGTGCGGAAGGTGATCAAGCCACCGAGCGCCTCTTCGGCGAGCGGACCACGGCCGAGGCCGAGCTTCGTCGGCGGGACGAAGCGCTCGAGTCGGTCGCAACGGAGCTGGCCGCCGCCGAGCGCCACGTCCGAGAGGCCCGAACCGCAGAGCGGCAGGCCTCCGACCATCGCCATCAGCTGGAGCTCGAGCGCCAGGAGCTCAAGGGACGCATCGAGCGCATTCGCGAGCGCCTGGAAGGGGAGTGGGGACGTGCGCTGGAGACGCTCCTCGAGGAAGCTTCGCCCGTGGAGGGCGAGCAGGAGGCGCTCCAGGCCGAGCTCGAGCAGCTCATCGTGTCGCTCGACCGTATCGGGCCCGTGAACATGCTGGCCGTGGAGGAGCACGCCGAAGAGACAGAGCGGCTCGAGTTCCTGACGGGTCAGCGCGAAGACCTCGTCGAGGCCCGCAACGACCTCAGGTCCGCCATCCGCGAGATCAACAAGACCGCCACGGACCTCTTCGTGGGCACCTTCGATGAGATCCGGACGAACTTCCGCGACACCTTCATGCGGCTCTTCGAGGGTGGCGAGGCCGATATCTGGCTCGAGGACGAAGAGGACCCCCTCGAGTCGCCCATCGAGATCCACGCGTCGCCCAGGGGAAAGCGCACGCAGCGTATCGACCTCCTCTCCGGTGGTGAGCGAGCGCTCACGGCGCTCTCGCTCCTCTTCGGGATCTACCTGGTCAAGCCGAGCCCGTTCTGCGTTCTGGACGAGGTCGACGCACCGCTCGACGAGAACAACATCGGGCGCTTCATCAAGCTCCTGCAGGACTTCAAGTCACACACGCAATTCGTTGTGATTACACACAATCCGCGCACTATCGAATCCGCGGATTGGATCTACGGCGTGACGATGGAGGAGCCGGGCGTCAGCACCATCGTCGGCGTGAAGCTGTCCGAGGCCCTGCAGGCCGCCGGGGCCGCCTAGCGGGTCCGGAATGATCCCCGGGAAGCCAGCGCCGGTACTGACGGTCCTGGGCTCGGGAACCGCGCTTCCGAGCGCGGAGAGGCACTCTCCGGCCCACCACCTCGATCTGGCCCGCGCCAGCGTCCTCGTGGACTGCGGCCCGGGCACGCTGCACGGGCTCGACCGGCACGGCATCGACTGGGCGGGCCTGACGCACGTGGTCGTGAGCCACTTCCACAACGACCACGTGGGCGATCTGGCCGCGATTCCGTTCGCGATGAGGCTGTCTGCGGCCCCGGAGCGGACGATTCCACTGACCCTGGTCGGGCCGCCGGGCCTGGCGGGCTTCCTCGAACGGCTTGCGGCGGCCCTGGGGCGTCACGTGCTGGAGCCGGGCGGCTTTCCCGTCCTCGTGCGCGAAGTCCCACTCGACGAGCCGTTCGTCGACCCGGGCGGGGAGTTCCGCGTGCGGGCCTATCCCACGCCGCACACCGGAGAATCCGTGGCGCTCCGGGTGGAAGGGGCTTGGGGCGCGGTCGGGTACACCGGCGACACGGGCCCATCCACCGAGGTGGCCGCGTTTCTGCGCGGTTGTCAGGTCGTGATCTCCGAGTGCTCGCTCAGCGACCCGCCGGACATGGATCGCCACCTCAGCCCGCGGTTGGTGGCTCAGCTCGGGGCCGTGTCCGCGCCGGATCTGCTCGTTCTCACGCACGTATATCCGCCGCTCACACCCGAACGGGCGGTGGAGCAGGTGTCCCGGTTGTACCATGGCCGTGTCGTCGCGGGTCGCGACGGGATGCGCATCGTCCTGGGCGCCGACGGCCCCGCCGTAGATCCAAACGCAGATGCGATATAGACTTCGCTCGCCCGTCTGAGAGACGACCTTCAGTGCGGGAAACCCCTTCTGTCGTGGAGCCCAATCGATGCTCGTCGTGATGAAGCACAACGCCACCGAGGCCCAGATCGAGTCCGTCGTGGGCACGATCAAGGAGATGGGGTACGGCGCTCGCCCCATCCCCGGCGAGCAGCGCACCGCGGTGGGCCTGATCGGAAACGACGGCCAGGTCGACTCGGGCCGCCTGCAGGGGCTCGAGGGTGTGCTCGAGGTGATCCCTGTCACGCACCCCTACAAGCAGGTGTCGCGGGAATGGCGGGAAGAGGACACGGTCGTCTCGCTGGCCAACGGCACCAGGGTGGGGGGTAGGGAGATCGTCATGATGGCCGGCCCCTGTGCGGTCGAGAGCGAGGGGCAGATCCTCGACATTGCCCACCAGCTGAAGGACATGGGGGCCACGGTGCTCCGGGCGGGCGCGTTCAAGCCCCGCACTTCGCCGTACTCGTTCCAGGGTTTGGGATTGGAGGGCTTGGAGCTGTTGGCGAAGGCCCGTGAGGAGACCGGGCTGGCGATCGTCACCGAGGCGCTGGACCCGGACGGAGCGGATCTGGTGGCCCGGTACGCGGACATCATCCAGATCGGCGCCCGAAACATGCAGAACTACGCACTCTTGAGGCGCGCGGGCCAAACGGGGAAGCCGGTCCTGCTCAAGCGCGGGATGTCGGCCACGATCGACGAGCTTCTGCTCGCCGCCGAGTACATCCTCGCCGAGGGCAACGACGACGTGATCCTGTGCGAGCGCGGCATCCGCAGCTTCGACCAGCACACCCGCAACCTGCTCGACCTCACGGCGATTCCCGTCGTAAAGTCACTCTCACATCTTCCCATCATCGCCGATCCCAGCCACGGCACTGGACTCCGCGCGAAGGTGGCGCCCATGGGGAGGGCGGCCATCGCCGCTGGGGCGGACGGGCTGATCGTCGAGGTGCATCCCGATCCGCCTCATGCGATGTCGGACGGGGCGCAGTCGCTGTATCCGGAGCAGTTCGGCGAGATGATGGATCAGATCCGGGTCATCGCGAAGGCGATCGGACGGGACGTCACCCCGCCCCTGAAGGGAGCCACGGCGGCCTAGGGGTCGGCCCGGAGCCGCCGAGCGGCCCATATCGCCATGGAGACGCCGGTCGACACCCACGAGCGTGGACCATGTCGGCCGCATATCCCCCTCACGTCCTCGGACGCCTCGGCGAGGACTGCGCTCACGCCTATCTGCAGCGCAACGGATGGACCGTGGTCGCCCGAAACTACCGGTTCGGGCGCCGTGAAGTCGATCTCGTGGCGCGCCGGGGCAGGCTGGTGGCGTTCGTGGAGGTGAAGACCAGGGCCGGAAAGGGCTTCGGCGCCCCCGAGGAGGCCGTCACCCGGCTCAAGCGACGAGAGATCGAAACCGTCGCGCGCGAGTACCTCTGGCGGCATCGCCTGGACGACGTCGACGTACGCTTCGACGTCATCGCGATTCGCGGCAGAAGTAGAGGATCTACCCTCCGCATCGAGCACTTCGAGGATGCGTGGAGGCCGGAGGCCCCGCGTTGACCTGCCCTTCGGCCCCGGGTAGCTTCGACGTGCCCCAGGTCCGCAGGGCGAAAGCTCACGAATCCCGTCAGGACCCCGCAGGTAGCAGCGGTAAGTGCGGTGATCGTCGCTGCGGGTCGCCTGGGGCACTTTTTCTTTCTCGTGGCGCGTGAAGAGAATCCGGTAAGCGCTTGACGCACATTGCCTTAGCTTCCAAGTACCGCCCACGTTCGTTCGCCGACGTGGCGACGCAGGAGCACGTCTCCGAGACGCTCCGGAGGGCGGTGGCCGGGAACCGGGTGGGGCACGCCTACCTGTTCTGCGGTCCGCGGGGTGTCGGCAAGACCACGCTCGCCCGGGTCCTGGCGATGGCGCTCAACTGTCCGGACCGGACGGACGAGGGTGAGCCGTGCGGCCAGTGCGAAAGCTGCACCCGCATCTGGGGTGGCCACACGGCCTTGGACGTGGTCGAGATCGACGCCGCCTCCAACCGCGGTGTCGACGACGCACGGGACCTGAGGGAGCGGGCGATGTATGCGCCTTCCGCCGAAGGACGGCACAAGGTCTACATCGTCGACGAGGCGCACATGCTCACCCGCGAGGCGTGGAACGCGCTCCTGAAGATTCTGGAAGAGCCGCCTCCACGCGTGATCTTCGTGTTCGCCACGACCGAGCCGCACAAGATCCAGCAGGCCGCCGCACCAATCCTGTCACGCTGTCAGCGTTTCGACTTCAGGCGTATCGGCATTACGGACATCGTCGACCGCCTCACCGACGTCCTCGGCCGCGAGGGCACGTCCGGCGCGCCGGAGGCGCTCAGGATCCTCGCCCGCAAGGCGGATGGGGGGATGCGGGATGCGCTCTCGCTGATGGATCAGGTGCTCTCTCTCACCGGTGGTGAGGTCGACATCGAGGCCGTCCGCCGGGTCCTGGGTCTCGTCGAGGAGGAGCGCTACATCGAGCTCCTGGACGTGCTGCGTGACCATCGTCACGCCGACGTTTTCGGCCTGGTGCAGCGTCTGGTGGACGAGGGCTACGACCTGGTGGAGTTCCATCACGGCCTCCTCGACGTGCTGCGGGTCCTTTTGCGCCTCCGGCTGCAGCCGGACGCGGAGGTCGACGTACGGGAGGACTTCCGGGCGGCGCTGCTGGAACGGGCCGACGCCTTCGAGCCCGGCGACCTGGTCCGCATGTTGGCGGGCGCCGCGGACCTCGAAAGCCAGGGAAGTCTTCGCCGGAACCCCAATCCCCGCTTGCCGATAGAGATGCTTCTCCTGCGTCTCAGCTTCCTCGACCGTACGGTTTCCTTCGAGGAGCTGATCCGGGCGATGGGAGGAGCGCCGACTGGCGAGGGCGGTGCGGGAGGCGGGGGAGCCGCCAGTGGAGCCGGGCGCGGGACGCCCGTGCGGGCCTCCGGCGAGACCGGGGCGCAAACGGTACCGACTCCGCGGACGCCGTCGTCGTCCGACCGGACCGAGCCCGCCGCTACGAGTGCGCCGGCGGGGGTCGAAGAGACCCCGCGCGCCGGCGGACAGAGCCCCGGTGCCGCCGAGCGAGCCCACGCGCCCGTCCAGGGCGCCGCCGAGCCAGCCCGAGGCGCACCCGCTCGGGCCCAGGGCGCCATCGAGGCGAGCGAGACGGCGCAGGCTGCCTGGAATGCCTGGCTCGACGCGGGGCGGAACGTTCCCAAGGGGTTCTCGGCGTTCCTGAGGACGGCCGAGGTCTGGGACCTCGACGACGGCAGGGTCGCGATCGGGGGGCTCGCCGAGCCTGCCGCGGAGCGCCTCGCCGAGCCCGCCGTGATCGAGGCCATCCGCGAG
>JASFUR010000212.1:0-6281 GCA_050050215.1 Gemmatimonadota bacterium | reverse complement strand
CTCGCTGTTGTACCGGGTAGACGATCGTGCTCGGTAGGCTAGCAGCACCAAGCCTTGTGAACTCGGTGGCCGCGCCAGCAGAATTCCGAGTCCGTTAGATGGCTGACGCCTCTAGGCTGTGTCTACTACCAGAGGGTCGCTCGTGAACTGGGAAATGCTCGGAGCACTTGGTGAGATAGTTGGCGCCGCCGGTGTCATCGCAA
Source organism: Gemmatimonadota bacterium (assembly GCA_050050215.1). Lineage (GTDB taxonomy): Bacteria > Gemmatimonadota > Gemmatimonadetes > Longimicrobiales > Gaopeijiaceae > UBA2982. The sequence goes on along the minus strand of JASFUR010000212.1, from coordinate 6,078 downwards.
CACTCGGCTACCTCGCTCACCAAGTTCAGGCGAACACACGAGCCACCCGGCATACCGCGGAGCGGGAGCTCTACGACGGCAGCCGGACCATCCTCAGTCAACTGGCCGGGGACCGTGAACTAGCTCGTATCTACCGACTAGGACTCTCGGGCTATGGGGGGTTGGAGCCGGACGAGCTCGTGCAGTTCAGCTCCCTGCTACTTCAGATGACGAACGACTGGCAGCGGGCCTACTTGTTCGCGGAGACCGGCGACGTAGACGCGCGCAACATGGAGTCCAACCAGCGGATACGCCGCGACGTGGCCAGCACCCCAGGCTACAAGAAATGGTTTGAGACGCGAGGCCACTGGCTCACGGATGAGTTCCGGGAGGTGATGACGCGCGAAATGCTCAAGGGCAGTGAATATCGAGTTCTCGGGGATACCCAGGACGCCGGATCGCGGTAGGCTGTCCCTTCACAGTGGCCGGCGAGGATGAGCTCCGGCGCTAGAAGCACACAGCCCTTGCTACCTGGAAGGCCGCGCCAGGAGAATTCCGAGTCCGTTAGAGAGCGCTCTGCGGTGGGGCATCTTCTTAGGCGCGTAATCTGACAACCCGTAGGAGGTGCTCATGTCCGACGCCACATCAGCAATCGACCGCATCGCACGCCTTGAGCGTCGCGTCCGCACGCTCTCGGTCGTGACCGCCGGGTCTCTTATCGCGCTCCTTGCGACCGTCACTATTGCCTGGACAACTCCCCCGCAGTCCTCGGTTCTTCGAGCGCGCCGACTCGTGCTCGAGGACGAGCAGGGGCGGGATCGGATTGTGCTCGGTGCACCACTCCCGAGCCTCATTCAAGGCGGGGTTCGTCTGCCCTCCCGCGTCGGCATGACGATCAACGACTCCACAGGACTAGAAAGGTTCGGACTTTCCCTAGCCAGTACCGGGAGCCTGGGGATGGGCTTTGACGCACCTGCAGGAACCGGGGATGACCGCAATCGCGAACGAATAAACATTGTGGCTGACGGCGAAGGCGGCTCCTACATCCGTTTTCTCAATCGCCAGACCTCCGCCGCGGGGTTCTTGCGCCTTGGTGACGATGACCGCATGTGGCTGGAATTTCTCGACGTCCAGCCGAGCTCGATCGTACAGCGACGGATCGGGTTCAATGGGGACGAGCGAGTGGAAATCCCTCGCTGAGCTCTTTGGATGGGTGTCGAGCGGTCCAACGGGGAATTACTGCTGCGCGGGTTAGCATTCAAGGAAGGTCTCCGACCTTCTTTGCCTGGCAATCAGCCGGCGACTTCGCTCCCTTCAGTACCGGCTAGACTCGTGTGCTCGGTAGGCTAGCAGCACTAGGCCTTGTGCACTCGGTGGCCGCGCCAGCAGAATTGCGAGTCCGTTAGGACGCACCGTCTGGAGGAGGTCGACGAATGCATCGCGCGAACCCCATCATGCTCCGGTGGATCTGTATCCTCTCGCTCCTAGCCGGGGCCTGCGGCGACTCCACCGACCCGGGGGATGACGGCGAGGACCAGACGGGAGAGGACGTTGTCTTCACCGGCACCGTACAGAACAATACGCCCGGTCCTGTCCCTTCCAACGCGCGGGTACTCGTCGCCTGGTCCGTCTCGACTGGAACCGACTTCACGTACGTCTTCGGCGAGGGAACAATCGACGCAACGAGCGGCACGTTCGAGGTGACCTTGCCCGGCACCCCGCCGACTGTGGCGCTGAACGCCGACGTCCTCGGTGTAGGTATCGTCTTCGCGACGACCAACTCAAGCATCACGACAGGCTGGGACGTGGAGGACATCCCCCTGGACGACGTTATTGGTGCCGCAGGTCAGTACGCGGTCATCTACGTAGCAGACCCCGCGGGGGCCCAGGCCTTGGGTGATTGGACGGGAACCTTCGATGACGGCTACACCGTCGGTCGGGGACAGGAAGTGACAGGCTCCTTTGACATCTTCGTACCGGACGCTCCAGATAGCATCGTACTCGTCATCGACGACATCAGTAATATCGATTTTGTGAATTGGACCTAGCGCCTAAGATCGAGTGGACGCGGTGCGTCCTAACAGGGAATTGCTGCTGCGCGGGTTAACCAGAGGATAGGTCTCCGACCTTCTAAGGTTCGCGATCAGCGGTCGACTTGCGCTCGCTTCAGCACCGGTGGTACGCCTCGGCGGGTGAGCTTGGTGGGGCCAGGCTTGTGCCTTGGTAGGCCGCGCCAGCAGAATTCCCAGTCCGTTAGAGTGCGAGTCCAACGCCTGTTCGAGGTGCTATGTCGGCTGAGTTCCCGGCTCGAGGTGTCGAGCTAACACTCCTCCTCGTCGTCAGCGACATCGCCCGCTCCCGGGACTTCTACACCGATGTCATCGGAGCCACCCTGTTCCGTGAATACGGCGGCACCTCAGTCGTGTTGGAGTTCCAAGGCACCTGGCTTCTCCTGGTAACCGGCGGCGCCCCAACCGAGGACAAACCGACCGTCACGTTCGCTCCACCTGCCGACGTCAATCGTGTCAGCCATCAGCTGACCATGCGTGTCCCCGACTGCCAGTCAGCCTACGACACACTACGGTCACGTGGCGCCGAGTTTCTCACTCCGCCTGTCGACCGTGGGGGAGAGGTCCGCTGCTTCTTCCGAGATCCGGACGGGCACCTCTTGGAGATCAGTGAGGTGCGATGAGGTCGGAGTAAGAGCGCTCGCAATCTTGCAGGGTAAGCGCAGAACAACGGCCTCCGACCATTCCGGCTGTCTGGACAGCGCTCGACGGGACTCGCTTCCGTACCGGAGAGACTGTCGCAATTGGTGAGCTCGGTGCACCCAGGCTTGTCACCATGCGGGTCCTGCCAGCAGAATTCCGAGTCCGTTAGAGCGCACCACGACCGACGGTGCATAACCCGGGAGCATGATTGGACTGGACCTTGATCGGGGCAGTGGCAGAGCTCCTTGGAGCCACCGGAGTCATCCTCTCACTGCTCTATCTCGGCCGCCAGATCCGGTCTGCTTCACTGGCCGACCAACGAGCTCGGTATGAGCAGGCCCTCGCCGAAGCGACTGCCTGGGCGGAGAGCCTCGCGACTGAAGGTGAACTGGCTGAGATCGTCTTGCGCGGATTGAACGCCGGACCGTCCGCCCTGACACCTGTCGAACGGTTCCGCTTCAATGCCAGCATCATCAAGATGTTCCGGGCGTACGAGAAGATGACTGTCTACTCGACGGAGGGGGGTGTGCCTGCGTGGGGAAAAAAGACCTTCGATGAAGTCTTCCGAGACTTGATGGACTTCTCGGGCTTCCGGCACTACTGGTCGGACAGGAGACATTGGTTTGTTCCCGAGATGCAGAGTGAGATCGACTCTTTGATCGCCCGCCCGGGCCGCACAGTCAGCGCCGTGTACGAGGAGACCGGAGGCGAGAGCATGCCGCCTGAGGGTTCACGCTAACAGGGGATCGCTGTCGCGCGGACGAGCGGCTCGGCTTGTTGCCGACCCACCCTTGGCTCGCAAATCAGCGGTCGACTTCACTCCCTTGGGTACCGGCTACACCTGTGTGACTAGCTAACCCCCAAGCACACAGCCTTGTGAACTCGGTGGCCGCGCCAGCAGAATTCCGACTCGTTGGACGGTGCTGGTTCTGACGGCACCGGGCACCCCAAAAGGCTGCGATATGGATATCGAATACCAGCGATCCGAGCGCTTCATGCTCTGGGGCTTAGCCGTCGTTGGCTTCCTCGGAGTCAACGGAGCATTCGTGTATGGACTGCTCCGTCCTGATGTCCTCCAGCAGGCTCTGAGCAACCCACTCGCCTTGGCGTTCATGGTCGAGGCCATGCTCCTCATGGGCGCCCTCGCGTACCTCCTCGCCAAGTGGCAGGTGAACCGACTCCACTGGGCCTGGTTCGTCCTCCTGTCGCTGCTGGGAAGCATGGCTTTCGCGTTGCCGGTTGTGCTCCTTTGGCCGCGCCAGTGGACTTCCGGGTCCATTGGTGCGCGTCCCTCCAAGTTGCGGAACTCTTGAGCGGTCGGTCGGTCCGAGTGTGTTCCTCACGACGGGAGATGTGACTTGCCAATGCACCGCGTCGTGGCCTGCCTCCTTCTTGCCGGGTGCGCGACAGGGACAGCACCGGCCAATTGCACGACCGAGTTCGCTGGTACGATCTGCCTCGATCTGAGTGCCGCAGGCTCTCTGGTTGAACATCAGACGGTGATCGAGCAGGAAGTGGCGCGTGCGCTCGATGCTGTGCAGCCGCTTCTGAGCGTGACGGGGCTCCGCATATCGCTCATCGCCGATCCCACGCGGACCATCCCCGAGGTCGGTATGGGTGGCTTCAACCCGAGCACCGATGAGGTTCAGATCTTTGCGGATCCATCTCTACCGAACCTGGAAGATGTGCTCCGATCGGAGCTGCTACGACAGCTGACTCACGAGGTCCATCATGCCATGCGGCGCCGGGAGGCAGGCTACGGCTCCACTCTGCTCCAGGCAGCCATATCCGAGGGGCTTGCGGATCACTTCTCCATGGAGGCTTCGGGAGCGGAGAGCCCGCCGCCTTGGGTACTGTCGCTGACGCCGGACGAGGTAGCGGCTTGGATTCCCGAGGTCGTCTCGCGCTCCACGGGCTCGTATGACCACGCGGCGTGGTTCGTTGGTGCGGATCCCTCAATCCCACGATGGACCGGGTACGCCGTGGGCTTCGAGTTGGTTCGGGCGTACCTGGACCAGGACCCGACGAGGCGCGCGTCCGCGCTGGTGGGAGAGCCGGCGAGTTCCTTCGTGCCGTACTCCCCCTGAATTGCACAACCTCGCGCCCATCGTAGGTTTGCGCTAACAGGGAATCGCTGCTGTGCGGGAGGCCCGGAAGGTAGGTCGCCCACCTTCCAAGCGCCGCGAGCGGCGCCAGCCAGGGCCCGCTTCGGTGCTGCTGGGCTCCGTGGCGCGTGAGCTTGATGACTGCGGCTTGTGTACTCACCCCTTGAGCCAGCAGAATTCCGAGTCCGTTGGGCGGCTCCTGAAGACGGCGAGGATTGGCTTGGATCTTCGAGGCGCAGACCTGCTGCCGATCTTGGCTACGATTTCCGCGTTGGCCGTTCTGCCGGATTGGCCGCACCACAACCTGACGGACCCGAGCTACTGGGGCGTCCTCGGCTTCGTCATCTTGGTGGTGCGCCTACTCTGGCTCCGTGGGCCGGACTGGAGTCGGGGGAGTGCGAACCGGCTGACTATCCTGGCATTCCTCGTTCTGGTTCCCGCGGTCTACGTCGCAAACTGGCTACGATTCGGAGGCTCGTACGTCCAGCTGGGGATCGAACTCGCGGGTGAGCCGCTTAACACGGAATTGCTGCTGCAGTAGATCGCATCACGAGATGGCACGAGCCGCTTCAACCTCCACACGCCCATGCCCGAGAACCAGGATACTTTGCTCGCGCTGGCCGAGATCGCGACCGCTTTTGCAGGGTTTGCTGCTCTCGTCAGTGTCATTCCGCGCGGCGAGAACCGAACGGCTACGCCGGCTCACGATCTCCTCAGACTCCGACTGGTCATCTCCGGTGGAGTCGCGGGGGTCGTGGCCGCCATATTGCCGTTGGGGCTTTCGGGTTTCATTGGTTCCACGGATCTGGTGTGGCGCCTGTCGGCCGTGGCCTTCCTGCTCCTGGACAACAGCGTCATATGGAGTTTCCTCGGCGCCTATGAACCTGTCCGTGGGTCGTTCCCACCCGACCGGCTCGCCGTAACGATCTTCATGTCTCTGGAGGTCATTGAACAGGTGGGTCTGTTGGCGGTCTTACTCGGCTTGGGCCCCTGGAGTCCCGCCGATGTCTATGTCGCTGCACTCACTGCAAACCTCGTGCAAGCCGGGTTCATTTTCGTGAGGTTCGTCGGTTCCGCGTTCTACTTCGAGTCAGGGGAATAGAGCACCTCGACGGGGACGCGCACCCACGAGCTCGCTCTAGTCAACTAGGCTGATCCTCCCCGGGTTGGGCCTCGCCGCGTTCGAGCATCTTCTGGTTGAACTCCACGCGTTCACTGAGTCGCCGGACCTGCTCTTCGAGGTCACGGATCTGCTCCTCCGTGTAGTCGGGGTCCCCCCCGGA
>JASFUR010000211.1:0-6293 GCA_050050215.1 Gemmatimonadota bacterium | reverse complement strand
TGCCAGGCAGGCCGGGGCCCGAGAAGACGGGCAGCTTCTGCCCCCGGACGAGCGTGTTCAGGCCGTCCACGGCGGAGATGCCGGTCTCGATGAAGTCGGATGGCGGGAGGCGTCGCACCGGGTTGAGCGGGGCACCCGACAGCGGGAGCAGCGCCTCTCCCACCGGCTCCGGAAGCCCGTCGAGTGGACGACCGCCGCCGTTGAGAACGCGACCGATCAGCTCGGTGCCGACCACCGCCTGGGCGACCTCCCCCGTCAGCGTGACGGTGGCGAGCCCGGGCGCGAGCCCGACCGTGTCCTCGAGGATCTGAACCACGGCCACGTCTTCGGCGACCTCGACGAGCTGGCCGACCCGCGGAGCCGCGTCGGGGAGCTCCACCACCACCCGCTCGTCGAGCGCCATCCCACGCCCGCCCCGAATGAAGAGGAGCGGGCCGGAGGCCCCGGAGGCGCCGAGCAGTCGCAGGATCGGCTCGCTCATGCTCGCCCGTCTCCCGTCGCGGACAACGCGCGGACGTCCGCGATCACGCCTTCGACCTCGTTCGCCTGATCCTTCCACTGGTCTTCGGGAGCGTGCCGGAGCCTCAGCAGAGCGGAGCGCGCGGCCTGCAGCGGCACCGCGTCCAGCGACCGTCCCCGCTCGAGGGCCTCGGCGCCGGCGCGGTACGTCTCGAAGGCGAGTCGGGCGAGCGCGTGCGTCTTGGCCAGCGAAGAGGAGGCGTCGACGGGATTGAACGCGTTCTGCTGCAGCACGACCTCACGAAAGAGCGCAGCGCCCTCGAGCACGAAGCGCTCCCGGTCCTGCAGCGTGTCGCGCCCGATGAGGGCCGCGATGTCCTCGAGCTCCCGCTCTCGCCTGAGCAGGTCGAGCACCCTCCGCCGGAGGTCGACCCAATCCGCACCCGAGTGCTCGGCCATCCAGGCACTGATCTCGTTCACGAAGAGGGTGTACGAGAGATCCAGGTCGACCGCAGGGAATACGCGCTTGTGGGCAAGCTGCGGGTCGAGCGCCCACATCGTGCCCGCGACTCTGAGCGCGGCCTGCGTGACCGGCTCCGAGAGGTCGCCGCCCGGCGGCGAGACGCTACCGATGAAGGTGAGCACCCCCTCGCGCTCCGGAGAGCCCGAGACGGACACCCTCCCGGCGCGCTCGCAGAAGCTCCCGAGCCGATTCGCGAGATACGTGGGATAGCCCTCCTCGCCCGGCATCTCCTGGAGGCGTGCGCCGAGCTCCCGCAGCGCTTCGGCCCAGCGCGAGACGCTGTCGGCCATGACGGCGACCCGGTATCCCATGTCGCGGTAGTACTCGCCGATCGTCATGCCGAGGTAGATCGAGGCCTCCCGGGCCGCGACCGGCATGTTCGACGTGTTCACCACCAGGACGGTGCGCTCCATGAGCGCGCGTCCGGTTCGAGGATCCTCGAGGGCCGGGAACTCGTCGAGCACCTCGGCGATCTCGTTCCCGCGCTCGCCGCACCCGACGAAGATCATCACGTCGGCGTCGCCGAACTTGGAGAGCGACTGCTCGACGACCGTCTTGCCGGTACCGAAGCCACCCGGAAGGGCGACGCTCCCACCCTCGGCCACCGGGAAGAGGAAGTCGAAGACGCGCTGTCCCGTCACGAACGGGCGCTCCCCCGGGAGCCGTTCCTCGTAGGGCCGCGGCCGCCTCACGGGCCAACGATGCGCCAGGCGCAGCGGCGTCCCGTCCTGGAGCGCGCCGATCTCGTCTTCCACGGTGAACTCGCCCGACCCGATGGAGGCGATCGTGCCCTCCACGCCCGGAGGCACGGCGATCAGATGGCGCATGCCGGGGCGCTCTTCGACCCAGCCGAGAACGTCCCCGGCGCGAACCACGTCTCCGGGCCCTCGCTGAGCCTGGAACGTCCACCGCTTCGAGGCGTCCAATGTCGAGGCCGTGGTGCCCGGACGCACGAAGAGGCCGCTCGACGCCGCGACGTCGCCCAGCGGTCGCCCGACGCCGTCCAGGACGGAGCCGAGCAGGCCGGGGCCAAGCTGGGCTTCGAGCGGGCGTCCGGTCGCGTGCACCGGCTCGCCCACCCGTAGACCCGACGTGTCCTCGTAGACCTGGATGGTCGCCTGTTCCCCGTCCACGCGGACGATCTCGCCGAGCAGGTCGCGTTTCCCCACACGCACGAGCTCGTACAGCGCGGCCCCGGGCATGGGAGCGGCCTCCACCAGTGAGCCGCTTACGCGTCGCACCGATCCCGGCGCGCTCACCTGAGCCTCACCCGGTATCCGACCGCCCGGCGGAGCAGCTCGGCGACGTAGGCCTCCGCCTCGCCGGGTGGACGCTCCTTTCCGGGTCGGGGGAACGGCACCAGGATCGGGAGACCCGACTTCGATCGGGTGACCGAGGCGGGCTCCGGATCCGGCATGAGATCCTCCTGCACGAGGATCACGCCCCAGCGGTCCTCGCGGAGCATCCCGTCCAGGTGCTCGGACGCATGCTCCACGGACTCCGCGACGTGCGGCTTGAGCCCTGCGAGGCGGAAGCCCAGGGCCACGACCGGATCCGCGACGACGCCCACGACGTGGCTCATCGCCGCACTCCTCCCGCCGCGGCCGCCGCCCAGAGCGCGTGGCGCAGCCGGATGTTCTCGTTCCGCAGGCGCAGGACGAACAGCAGAACCGGCAACGCGGAGATCGGGTCGGTGCGCCCCTCACGCTGCAGTCTAGCGATCCGGGCGCGGAGGATCCGTGCCGATACGACGGCCGCCGTGAAGGGGCGCTCCGCCAGGGCTTCCGCCAACGGCGATCCCGCGGTGGCGCCCTCGACGATCTCGACCGCGTCCATCCGGTCGCCGGCCGCGGCGGCCCGCTCGAAGTCCTCACGGCCCAGGATCTCGCCGCCCTCCACGAAGAGGTCGACCGATTCTCCCTCTCGGCGGGCGCCGGCGAGGACGAGGGCCGCGAGGGTGTTGCGGACGTCCAGGGACTCGGCGACGAACCGACGCATCTGGCCGCCCGCGCGCCGCGCGGCTTCGGAAGCGGCGAGCGCCCAGCCACGATCCAGCGCCGCCTCCAGCCGGAACAAGTCCACGTGGGCCTCACCGGCCTCCTCGAGCAGCGCCGGCCCGAGTGGGTGCCCCCAGGTCGTGAGGCTCGCGGCGACCGAGCCCGCGGTGCGCGAGCGGGCCAGATGCTGCAACGCTCTCCGGTCGAGCCAGGGCGTCGCCACCGCGCCCGCGAGCCGCTGCTCCGGACCCAGCGCCCCGACGATTCCCCGAAGGACCGACCGCACATTCCTCGCGTCCTGCTCGAGGAAGAGCGGCGCGAGCCTACCTCCGCCGGGGCCGGCCCAACGGGCCAGGGTGTCCATCCGGGCAGAGAGCGAGCGGGTGAGCACCCGTTCGACCTGGCTCGGCCCGAGGTCCCGAGGGGGCGGCAGGAGCGGAGCGTACGCGGTCTCCCTCAGCTCCTGCACGACACCCGCGAAGTCGCTCGCGCGCTCGACGCGAAGTAGGCGCTGGTCGTCGACCAGGTGAGACGTCAGCCCGCGCGCCCGCGCGGCGAGAGCCTCCCAACCGGGCCTCACGACGCCACCTCGGCGAGGATCCCGACGGCGAGGCGCGGCCACGCGTGGTCGAGCTGGGCCTCCAGCGTCGCGTCGATCTCGATACCCTCGCTCGGAGCCGCAGCGACGAATCCGTGGCCCACCTCGTCCGACACGTCCACCGTGACACGGGCGTCGCCGTCCGCGGTCTCACGCACCAGGGGCACCAGCGAAGCCGGCGCCCGGACGACCAGCTGGGCCTCCGGCAGCCGCTCGAGCGCATCGCCGAGCTCTTCCGTCATCACCCGGCGGTACTCCTCGTCTTCGTCGAGCCCGGAGATGCGGTCCGCGAGAGCGGCCCGAACCCTCTGGAGGAGCCGGTTCCTGGCGGAGAGCACGCCCTCGGCCGATTCCGCCCTGGCCCGTGCGACGGCCCTCCGGGACACTGCTTCCTCGTCCTCGCGGATCTGCGCGACGAAGTCCCTTCGCCGGTGCTCGAGCGCGGCCTCGGCATCGGCACGGATGCGTTCCGCCTCGGCGCGGGCACGGGAGAGCTCCTCGTCACGACGCGCCGCCGCCTGCGTCCTCAGCGCGGTCAGCAGGTCTTGCAGGGCCACGACCCGGGCTCCTCAGCCCTCGCCCAACAGGATCATCACGGCCACCACGAAACCGAGAATGACCATCGTCTCCGGAATCGCCACCAGGATGATGATGGTCGCGCTCAGCTCGGGCTTCTCCGCCATCGTCGCGGAGCCGGCCGCGCCGATCTTGGACTGCGCCCACGCGGTGGCGAGCGCCGGCACCGCCACGGCCAGCGCCGCTGCCAGATAGATCAGTGCGGTTTCCATTCAGTCCTCCTCTGGAGGCGTGTCCGTTGAGGGGTTGGTACGGGCTGGTGCCCAATGGCCGAACGGCTCGTACTTGGTGCCGCCCGGGCTGTAGAACGTCCCGAAGAACTCCACGAAGTGCAGACGCAGGGCGTGAACCGTCGGGCTGAAGACGCCCAGCGCGAAGTTGACCAGGTGGAAGATGAGCGCGAACAGCGACCCCACGAGGACGCTGCCCATCGTCCCGATCATCCGGTTCGCGGCGATGGCCATCATCACGGATGCCGTTCCGACGGCCATGACGCGGGCGTACGAGAGGATATGTCCCAGCGTCGACAGGAGCTCGGTGGGGCCCAGAATGCCTTCGACGACGACCAGGATCGGGAACAGCACGAGGGTCAGCAGCACGGCCGGCGTGAACATCGCCCGCGGCAGGACGTCGACGGCCGCCAGGATCGACAGGACGACGAGCACGACCATCGCCAGGGTGACCCCGGGTCCGATCATGGCCCGACCGCCTTCGTGCCGCTTCGAGAGCAGGTTCAGGACCAGGCCGAGCAGGATGTGCACGACGCCGATGCCGAGCGCCAGGACCAGGAAGGGGAGCAAGGCCTCCTCCCGCCGGATGGCGAGTGCCTCCATCCCGAACAGGCGCGCCCCCGCGTCGCCGAAGAGCTCTCCATAAAGGAAGCCGAAGATGACCGTGAAGGCCGCGCACGCGCCGGCGATCTCCGAGACCGCGCGGAGCGTCGAGCCCGGTCGAGACTTGATCCGCGCCACCATGGCCAGCGCGCCGAGAACGAGCCCGTATCCGACGTCTCCGAGGACGAGCCCGAAGAACATGGGGAAGAAGATGGCCAGGAAGGGCGTGGGATCGACGCTGCCGTATCTGGGAAGCGGCAGGATACGGACGATCGTCTCGAAGGGCCTGAAGAGGCGCGGGTTGTTCAGCACGACGGGCACGTCTTCGCCGACCCACTCCTCCTGCGAAACCTCCTCGACGACCGCAGTGTCGCCGAGGTCCTTGTGGAGCTCTCGCCTCAGCACCGACTCCTGGCTGCTGGGCACCCACCCCTCCAGCACGAAGGCGTGATCGGTCTCGCCCACGCGCTCCACCATGTCGAGACGGGCGAGCGCGTCGTTCAGCACCGCCTCGGCTCGCTCCAGCGGCTCCCGTTCCTTCGACGCCAAACGGGCCAGTTCCTCGTCCACCTCCCGGATCTTCGCGGGAATCGCCTCGAAACGCTCGACGATGCGGGGAATCGCCTGCGACGGCGCCATCCCCTTCTCGACACCCGGCAGCTCGACCTCCTGGACGCGCGCGGACCGGAAGAGCTCCTCGAGCCGCTCCTCCGCCTCACGCGGCACGAGGAGCAGCACACCCGTCTCGCCCCCCTTCAGCTCCCGCGACCACACCTCGAACTCGTCGCCGAGCATCTCCCGGAGTCCCTCCCGGAGACGGGAGAGCGCGCGCTCGCCGCCCCGGGGCAGGACCACGTGGTACGCCGCCGCCCCCGGCCACTTTGCCGCCGCCTCCGCGAGCGCCTGGAAGGAGCCGAAGAGCTCGCGGTAACGCCCCAGGAACGCCCGCTCTTCCTCCAGCGCCCGCTTCCGATTCCTCAGCGCGCCCGCGTCGGATCCGACGGCTCTCGCCCTCCGGGCCCAAGCGGCGAGCACCCGACGCTCGGGCACGTCACCGGTCACCGCCCGTGCCGTGGAGGAGCGGCCCAGCTCGTCGAGTGCCCGTCGAACTTCCTGGCTGATCCTCGTCAGCTGGCGCTCCCGGCGCTCCTCGGCCGGATCCGGACGCACGAGGACGAGGCCACCGGTCTCGTGGGGCGGCGTCACGTGGAGCTGTCCGAAGTCCTGCACGATCGGCATCACCCGGGAAAGCATGGCTTTCGGTCCGAGGATCCTGACCTTGGACATCGGGAGGATCATGACGAGGG
>JASFUR010000210.1:0-6314 GCA_050050215.1 Gemmatimonadota bacterium | reverse complement strand
GGATCGCCTTCAGGCCTTCCTCGATGACCGCCCAGTCGGACGAGTCGACCATGACCGGGACGCGCGCGACCTCGGGCTCGGAGCCGACCAGGTTGAGGAAGCGCGTCATCGCCTTCTTCGAGTCGAGCAGCCCCTCGTCCATGTTGACGTCGACGATCTGCGCGCCGCCCATGACCTGGTCGCGCGCCACGTCGACCGCGGTCTCGTAGTCGTCTTCCTTGATGAGCCGCGCGAAGCGCCTCGACCCGGTGACGTTGGTGCGCTCGCCCACGTTCACGAAGAGTGAGTCCGGCCCGATGGTGAGTGGCTCGAGGCCCGAGAGCCGCGTGCGACGTTCCGGCTCGGGGATCTTCCGGGCCGGTAGCTGGGCGACCGCTTCGGCGATCGCCTTGATGTGGTCCGGCGTCGTGCCGCAGCACCCTCCGACGATGTTGAGGAAGCCGGACTCGGCGAACTCGCCGGCGACCTCCGCCATGTGGCCGGGTGTGTCGTCGTACCCGCCGAACTCGTTCGGCAGGCCCGCGTTCGGGTAGCACGAGATAGGGAGCTCGGCCACGGAGGACAGCTCCTCGAGGAACGGTCTGAGCTGGTCGATGCCGAGCGCGCAGTTCAACCCGATCGAGAGCAACCCGCTGCGCTTGCCCGGCCCGGGCTGCACTCCGTGGCGGACCGCGTTGTAGAACGCTTCGGCGGTCTGTCCCGACAGCGTGCGTCCGCTCTGGTCGGTGATGGTGCCCGAGACCATGACGGGGATGTCCTCGTCGACCTCCGAGAGCACCTGCGAGAGCGCAGCCAGTGCGGCCTTCGCGTTGAGGGTGTCGAACGCGGTCTCGATCATGAGCACGTCCACCCCACCTCGGAGGAGGCCACGTGCCTGCTCGGTGTAGGTCTCCACGAGCTGATCGAAGGTGACGTTCCGCGCGCCCGGGTCGTTCACGTCGGGCGAGATCGAGGCAGTCCGGTTGGTCGGACCCAGCGCCCCCGCGACCCATACCACCCGCTCCGGATCGCGGGCCTCCGCCTCATCGGCGGCGGCACGCGCGAGGCGCGCGGCCTCGTAATTCAACTCCTCGGCGACGTGCTCCAGCCCGTAATCCGCAAGGGAGATCCGGTTCGCGTTGAACGTGTTCGTCTCGATGAGATCCGCGCCGGCCTCCGCATACTGGCGGTGGATCCCCCGGATGACGTCCGGCTGCGTCAGGCAGAGCAGGTCGTTGGCGCCCTGCAGCGGGATCTCGTTGTCTCGGAAGCGCTCGCCCCTGAAATCCTCCTCCTGGAGCTCGTGGCGCTGGATCATGGTGCCCATGGCGCCGTCGATGATCAGGATTCGGCGGGAGAGCTGCTCGTCGAGCAGCTTCACACGCTCGGCTCGCGTCCGCTGTCTTGCTTCGACCGTGACCATGTCCCTCCAGACGAGAAAGGCCCCTCGCGACCAGGCGCGATGGGGCTCCGCTGGCTTTTTAGCTCGTTCGCCGGTGTCTGGCACCGTGCGGGCCGCAATACGCCTCAAATCGCCCCGATTCGTGTCCTTCCAAGGTAGCAAAGGCCCCGGAGAGGACCAACACCGGCCTCCTACCCGCCCGGCGCCCGCGTCGTTAGCGTCCTGACCATGTCACGATGGCCCGCTCCGCCCCGCCTCTCCGCCTCATTCTACAAGGCGCACGGCCTGGGCAACGACTATCTGGTCTTCGAAGAGGGAGACGCCTGGACCGCGGCTCCCGGCGCGGTCCAGCGCGTCTGCAACCGCTACCGGGGCGTCGGCTCGGACGGAATCGTGGTGCTGGGCCCGGCCCGCACGGACGGGGTCTTCCCCCTCCGCATGTTCAACCCGGACGGCTCCGAGTTCGAGCGGAGCGGCAACGGCCTGCGCGTGCTGGCGTCGCACCTCGCCCGCACGGCGAAGGGAAGCTCGCCGTACCGCGTCGCCGTCGCCGGCGAGCTCGTCACGCTGGAGGTGCGCGACGGCGGCATGGGCGCCTACGACGTCTCGTGCGAGATGGGTCGGGCGCGCAGGGGCCCGGAAGCCGTCGAGCTCGACCCGTCCGCGCTCGACTCCGACGGCCGGCTCCACGGGCCGGACGGCGAGCGTCTGCACGTCGTACCGGTGAGCGTCGGAAATCCGCACATGGTCGTCCTGACCGACGCGGTCACCGAGGAGCGGCTCGCCACGATCGGCCCGTTCCTGGTCGGCCACCCGGCGCTCGCGCACGGAGCGAACGTGCAGCTCGCACGTCCCTCGGGCACGGCCGACTGCGACGCGCTCATCTGGGAGCGCGGTGTGGGACGGACGTCCGCCTCGGGCACAAGCTCGTGTGCCGTCGCGGTAGCGCTCGTGCAGGAAGGTCGGCTCGCGCCGGGCGAGATCACCGTCCACATGCCGGGCGGCGACCTGCGCGTGACCGTGACGGAGGGCTACGACGTCGTGCTCAGGGGGCCTGTCGAGGAGGTATGCACGGGCGCCGTGGCGCCCAGGCTGCTCGCCGAGCTGAAAGGTTGAGCGCCCCGGTCAGGTCCTGACCCGGCCGAACAGCGCGAGCGCCGCCGCGCCGAACACGATGTTCGGAGTCCAGGCGGCGACCCAGGGGGACAGCGCTCCTGCCTCGCCCAGCGACTGGGAGAAGCGCAACATCGCGATGAAGGTGATCACCGTCAGAAGGGACGCGCCCACGCCGAATGCAGCGCCACCACGCTTGTAGCTGGTGGCGAGGGGCGCGCCGAACAGGATGATGACCAGCACCGCGATGGGGAACGCGTACATCTGGTCCCGTCGCACCAGCCACTCCTTCGGATCGCCGCCCGTCCGCTCGAGGATGCGGCTGATCCGGTTGATCTCGCCGACGGTCATCTCCTCAGGCGCGCGCGGCCGCTCGAGGAGGTCCCTGGGCCGCTCCGTCACCTCGGGGAGGCTCATCGTGTTGAACGCCATCGAATACTCGGTGCTGTCCGTGCCGAGCGATCGCAGGAAGCCGTCGACCAGCGTCCAGCCCTCGCCTTCCGCCCAGAACGCGCCGGCCGCGGAGAGGTGCATGCCCCGCCGCTCGGGCACCGGCTTCCGCTCGACCACGACGCCCGTCATGCGACCGTTGTCGGCCGTCAGCCGGTCGACCTGCCAGTCGAGGCCGGTCCCGGACCGGTAGACGAAATCGGAGCGCCAGGTGCGGCTCGGACCCTCGTCCCTCTGGATGCTCGCGGCGATCGCGTTGCCGCGCGGCACGAGGTTGCTCAGGCCGAAGGAGGCGCCCATGAGCACGACGCCGAGCACCACGAGCGGTGCGACGAGCCGATGGAACGAGATGCCGCCGGCTTTGGCGGCCACGATCTCCCGGTGGCGCGTCATGTTGTAGACCGTGAAGACGGTGGCCACGAGCGCCGCGATCGGGAAGGAGAACCAGAGGTACTCGGCCATCTTGTAGAAATAGGCCTGGCCCATGTCGGAGCGACTGAGGCCCCGGTCGAGGTAGGTGTCGGCGTTCTCCGTGAAGTCGCCCAGTATGAAGAGCGGGGGCACCGCCACGCACACCACCACGAACAGCTTGATGAACGTGCCCACCACCAGCTTGTCGAGCGTCCGGATCACGACGCCGCCCCCGCGGTGCGCTCGGGTTTCTGGGACCGTCCGAACAGGCGTCTGAGCCCCTCGAGCCCTCCGCCGCGTGTGTTCCCGCCGGTGCGGCTCATGGTGGAGAGCATCACGATGGCGATGGCGAGGAAGATCACGTTGCTGAGCCACATGGTCAGGGCAGGGCTGGCGACACGGCGCTCGGCGAGGCTCTCGCCCAGGATGAGACCGACCCAGTAGACCGAGAAGATCACGCTGGACGCGGTGACGACGAGCCCCACGCCGCTGCGTGGGAAGCGGAGCGCCAGGGGAGGGCCGATCAAGGTGAAGACCAGGCACGCGAAGGCGAGCGCGAGCTTCTTGTGGATCTCGACCTCGTAGCGGTTGATGCTCTGCTGGAGCGCCACACCCCGCGCGTCGTTCGACCTCGCGGTCGTGGCCGCCTGGCGAGTCACGCGGTCGCGGTCCGCGATCGCCTCGGCCAGGCGCGTCCGGTTCAGCTGCGACAGCGTGCCCAGGTACGGCCTCGCGGCTGCCGTGTCGACTTCCTCCTCGCGGCCGAGGGCGAGGAGGACGGCGAGCTCGTTCTGTTCTCGGCTCTCCTCGAGTAGGGCCTGATACCGCTCACGCCGGTCGCGCGCGTTCTGGGCGAGCAACCCGAAGCCCATCTCCCGGTCGCCGCGGTCGGTTCCGCCGAGCCTGCGGTCGAGCTCGTTGCCCACGCCGCGCAGGGGCACGATCTGGCTCTCGAAGTAGAGTCGCTGGAATCCCCCGTCCTCGTTGTCCTGGATCTCGTGGACCACGCCGTCGTGGAGTGTGAGGTACAGATCGGTGCGCGCTTCGTTGAACGCCATCTCGCCGTGGTCGGCGAACGTCGTACGTTGGCGGTCCGGATCGTTCGAATCGAAGATCGTGACGTTCGTCAGCGTGTTGTGTGCATGATCGATCCGGTCGGCCGTCAGATAGTACAGCTCGTTGCCTTCGCCCGGCCGGATCTCGTTCACCACCTGCTCACGGAGGTCGAGCGTCGGGCTCTTGCGACTGATATCCAGGATGAGGTTCTTTAGCGCGTGGTTGGACTCCGGCAGCACGGTGTCGTTGAAGTAGAACATCACCCCCGCGGCCAGCACTCCCATGCTCACGACGGGCAGGAGCATCTGGCTGGGGCGGATCCCTCCGGCCGCCATCGCCGTGATCTCGTTCGAAGAGGTGAGATCGTTGAAGGCGTAGAGCACCGCGACCAACACGGACATCGGGAGGGCCAACGCGATCACGTGAGGTAGCGAGAGGACCATGAACTCGCCGATCACCGTCCAGTGCAGGCCCTTGCCCACGAGGTCTCCGATCCTCTGGCTGAGCGAGTTCAGGAAGATGAGCGCAGTGATCGTGCTGAGCGCGAAGAGGAACGGTCCCAGGTGGACTTTGATGAGGTATCTGGTGAGCACTTTCATGCGTATCGCCAGGTCCGTTCTCTTGCGGTGGCTCGGCCCTGCTGGCCGTCGGCACCCCCTTACACCGGCGAGCCCCCGTCGGTTCGACACCTGAGCGGATCGATTTCACGTGCGGCTCCTCGCCCTCTCCCTGACGCTCGTGCTGCCCGCCGTGGTGGGCGCAGCGAACGAGGGTCGAACGGGGATGGCGTCATCCTCGGCGCGGGCCGAGGACGTGCTGTCGCGCTTCGCGGCGGCCGACACGATTCTCCGCCCCGACCTCGACCGGCCTCCCGCCTCGGTCCGCGCCGGCCTGACCGCCGGCGTGAACGAGCCCGGCGTGCGGCTCGGGCTGCGCCGGGTCGACGTCGGGCGCCTGATGGTGGGCGACCCGCTCGGGACCACGACCCGGCCGGGTTCGACGGGGGTCGGTCCGCTCGACCTGCCGCCCCTCACCGAGGCGATGCTCCGGTGGCGCGTCCGGGATCTCACCCGGACCGGCCTGCCGATCTTCCTGCCGGCGCAGCCTCCGCGCGTGGCTCAGGTGCCGGGCCAGGAGAGCAACCGCTTCGTCACCGACTTCGCGGACCTGGCGCTGAACGTGACGAGTCGCATGGAGCTCGGCGGGGACTGGACCCGCTTCGAGCCCTGCGACAACCGGTTCCGTGAGAGCTGCAATCCACGCCTCTTTCCGCAGCTCAGTCCAGACCTGCTGTTCGGGGTCCAGATCGACGGAACGATCGCGGACCGGATCCACGTCGACGTCGACTTCGACCAGGCCCGCGAGTTCGACGCGGCCAACCGCATCAACATCTTCTACGAGGGCGGCGAGGACGACCTGCTGCGGCGCCTCGAGGTCGGCGACGTGAACTTCAACCTGCCGCGCTCGCGATTCCTGACCGAGGGCATCCCGTCGGGCAACTTCGGCTTCCAGGCCGAGGGACAGGTCGGCGCCGTAGACTTCCAGGGCGTCTGGGCGCAGCAGCGTGGGGACCTGAACTCGCGGGTCTTCCAGCTCTCCGGGCTCGGCGACCAGCGTTCCTTCGTGCAGGAGGACACGCTGACGCTCGACGACGCCGACTACGTGAACGGCCAGTTCTTCTGGCTCGTGGACCCGAGCCTCATCGAGGGCTACCCGCACGTCGACGCGCTCGGCCTGGACCCGGCGTCCGCTCCGGCGAGCGTGGCGCCCGGAGGGCAGTCCATCCAGCTCTACAGGCTCGAGGACGATCCCGCGTACCAGCAGCAGGTCGAGGGCTTCATCCAGGCCGATGCCGAAGCCGACCTCGGCGGGCAACAGGTCGTGGAATCCGGCTGGTTCCGGT
>JASFUR010000209.1:0-6326 GCA_050050215.1 Gemmatimonadota bacterium | reverse complement strand
TTCGCGTTGCGGACGATGCCCGCCTCCACATCCCCATCGGTCGCGTTCCCGGGATGCGTCACGAGGAAGTCCAGCCCCAGAGCCGCGCAGCGGCGCAGCTCGGCCTCGAACGACCGCTGTGACATTCTCCACAGGCGCCGGTCCGGAGACGACAGGTTGATCAGGTAGGAGTCGTGCGCGCCCGCCACGACGATCCCGTGGGCCTTCCTCTCCTCGGCGAAGGCGGCGGCCGTCTCGTCGTCGATCTCGGGCTCGGCCCAGCGGCTCGGCTGCTTGGTGAAGAGCTGGAGCACGGCAGCGTCGATCGCGGCCGCGCGGGCGGGAGCATTCTGGACGCCTCCCTCGGCGGAGACGTGCGCGCCGAGCTCGTCGACGGATGGGCCATTCATGGCGCCAAAGTCGGCAAAGTTTGCTGGAGTTGGAAGATTGTTTTCCGGAACTCGACGCACCCGGAACACTTGTTTATTCGGAGCAAGAGTTGTAACTGTGCGTGGAACAATCACTTACACCAACGATGTGACCAATCCGGCGCGACCTCCGTGTACGGCACGGGACTTGTCCTTCTCCCGGGCCGAAACGCCCCCCAACGGTGCGTGTGGCAAACGCGGAGGACATGATGCGTGTTGCGGCGGACGGCTACATCGATTTGAGTGATGGTCGCAAGGTTCGTACACCGGGTTTCTACGACCATCGGCTCGATCCGGTACCGGAGGAGGAGGCGATCGCGTTTCTGCTCTCGCACAATTTCCGAGGGCACCGCAGGATCGTGCGTCCGTTGACGGTCCAGGACCGGAAGCGCATCCGCCTGGCTCTGTGGGCCGACTCCGTGTCCGAGCGTATGACTCTCGTGGACCGCGTGTGGCGGTCGATCACCGAGTCGGTCATGCCCCCGGTTGGCGGATCCGCCGAGCCGCATTTGATTCAAGTGGTCAGGTACGGCAACTGGGCGTATCCGCTCCATCTGGATGGTGACTCCACGCGCGTGATCCCACTTTCCGGCATGCCACTTGCTGAAGTAAAAGAGCAGCCGTCCTTCGAGTTCGATCTCGAGCGCAAGACGGCCTGAGGAAGCTTCGTGCCGGTGCGGTTCGGCTTCGGTCGTCCCACTGGCACAAAGTCCCACGCCTGGATGGGTGGGCAACACGCCCTGGGGGGGCGTGCCAAGAGCGGCGGTAGGTGCTTGCACCTGCCGTCGCTCGCTTTTTGTGCCTGGGCGTGCCGTTTGTGCCAGGAGGAAGCCACGCGCCCCTCTCCTCCGCTCTAGCGGATCCCGGGTCGGGGGGCCTGGCAGGAGATCGGAGACGGGGATCCGATGACGCTTCGGAGAGGGGCGCGCGGCTTCCCCATCAACCCGGCAGTCGAAGCCCTCGAAGGGCGTGACCGGTGGTGCCGCGGGGCTCCGCCGCGGACACGGTAGGAGGAGGCCTGGGTAGGTTCGTCGGGGCGAGGGCTGACGGGACACGTGGTCGGCTTGTCGGCCCAGGGCCCGGCGGGCTCGGGACCGTGTGGGAGGCCCTTTCGTTTCTGGGTGGTGTAGCCCACCGTGTTGGTGGGATCTTACACACCGGGTGACGATCACGGCTTGATGTATTTGCGACGGAAGGGGCGGGCTTTGCGGAGCGCTGGGGCGCTCGGCATGGTGCTGGCCCAGTTCGGTGCGGCGGCGGCGCTTCCGGCGGCGGACGCGGTGTTGGACGCCGCGCGCGTGGGGCTGCCGACGCACATCGAGTCGCCGCACAACGAATCGTGTCCCGCGAGCCACGACCACATCTTCTGTCAGCTCGTGCGATCCCTCGCGGCGGTATCCGCCGGCCGCAGTATCGGGACGGTACTCGATCTCGCGCCGCCCCACTTCGAGGAGGACACGAGCAGCGGTCGGCTCGACGCCGAGACGCGCCCCCTCCTCCGAGCCCCGACCGCACCCAGACCTCCGCCTCTCGGCTGACCCACCGGAGCGATCGCTCCGGACCCCTTCTTTTTCCGACGCCCGATCCGGCCCGGGAGCACCCTGCTCCCCTGGCGGGCGCCTGTCCCCGCAACCACGCGGCGCCAGGCGACGGCGTCCTGCTCCGAGAGAAGATCGATGAGAATACGAGGTCGACTGTCCATACATGGAGTGGCCGTCGCCACCGTGGCGCTTGCGGTGACGATCGGCCCGATCGAGGTGCGTGCCCAGATACCCGAGCATCCGGAGGGCGAGATCGAGGGTCGCGTGGTCGACGAGAGCGACGGGCGGTCGCTCGCGGGATCACAAGTCAGTGTCATGGGCCTGCGCCAGAGCGCGATCACGCACGGCGATGGCTCGTTCCATCTTCCGGGGATGCGCCCGGGCAACTACGTGCTCACGGTGGAGCGCCTCGGGTACCGGACCGAGGCGGTGCTCGTCACGGTGTCGGAGCAGTCGGCATTCGTGACGGTGCGGCTCACCGCCACGCCGTTCGAGATTCCGGGCCTCGTTGTCACGGGGGCCCTGAGCGAGCGTGAAAGCCAGGACGTCCTCCGCCCCGTGGACGTCGTCTCCGGCGACGAGCTTCAACGACAGCTGCAGGCCACGGTCGCCTCGACGCTCACCCGTGAGCCCGGCGTCTCCGCCACCAGCGTGGGACCGGCCACCGCCCGGCCCGTGATCCGGGGTCTGAGCGGCGACCGCGTCCTGATGCTGGAGGACGGCACGCGTGTCGGCGACGTCTCCAATGAGGGAGCTGACCATGCCACGGCGCTCGATCCCTCGTCGGCCAGACGCATCGAGGTCGTGCGAGGGCCCGCCGCGCTCCTCTACGGAAGCAATGCGCTGGGCGGCGTGATCAACGTCATCCGGGACGAGGTGCCCTCCACCATTCCACACCACGTCACGGGCGAGTTCACCGTGCAAGGCCAGAGCGTGAGCGACGCCTATGCGGGGAGCGGGTCGATGCTGGCCCCGCTCTCCGACCACGTTCCGTTCCGGCTGGAAGCGACGGGGAGGAAGGCGAGTGACCTCGCGACCCCGGTCGGGGCACTGCAGAACACCCAGATCGAGACCTGGAGCGCCAGCGCGGGATCCGGCTACGTCGGCGACTGGGGGTATCTGGGCGGGTCCTTCCGCCTGTATCGCAACGACTACGGAATCCCGGGCGACGAAGGCGTCGGCTTCGAGGACGGAGTCCGCATCAAGATGCGACGGACCGCGGCCAAGCTCCAGGGAGCTGTCGACCGCAACGTGGGTCCATTCGAATCGCTCGACTTCAATAGCACCTACATCACCTACAAGCACGACGAGATCGAGCCCGGGGCCGAACCCGAGACGGCCTTCGATCTGCAGACCGTGAGCGGCGATGTGCTCGCGCGGCACGGCGAGATCGGCCCCTTCTCCTCCGGGGCATTCGGAGCTCGCGGGTCGTTCGAGGACTTCGCCTACGGGGGTGAGGTCTCCACCACTGACACCAGACGCTACACGGGCGCGGCCTACCTCTTCGAGGAGCTCGAGCTCGACCCGATACGGATCGAGGGTGGGGTCCGTTACGACTGGGTACACGTGGTGCCCCTCGTCGAGGACGCGAGCGCGCCCATCGGATTCATCCGGGACCGGACGTTCCATTCCGCATCGGGCTCGCTCGGTGTGCTATACCACGTGGGGGGCGGCGTGACGCTGGGCACCAGCGTGGCGCGAGCCTTCCGCACGCCGGACATCCTCGAGCTATTCTCCGACGGCGCGCATCTGGCTGCGTACTCATACGAGATCGGCAACCCTGATCTCGGCACGGAAGTCGGCACCGGCGTCGACGTGTTCGCGCGCTTCGGGAGCGAGTCGCTGAACGCCGAGCTGACCGGTTTCTACAACTCGATCTCGGGTTACGTGTACGGGGAGGAGACCGGCGCGTCGACATCCGAGGGGCTGCCCATCTACCAGTACCAGGGCAACGATGCGCGGATGACGGGCTTCGAGGGGAGCCTGGACTGGACGGTCGTCTCCGACCTGGTGGCGCACGGCACCGCGTCGTACGTGCGTGGCACCCTCCAGGACACCGACGAACCGCTACCGCTCATTCCGCCGCTTCACGGGACCGTCGGCCTGGAGTACTCACCGACCGAGTGGTTCGTCCGGACCGAAGTGGACCTCACCGCGAAGCAGGACCGACTCGGCGCCTTCGAGACCGTCACCGACGGTTACGCGGTCTTCAACGCCTCCGCCGGCATGCGCATGACCGTCGGCGGCCACCTCAACGTCCTGACTCTCAGCGTCGACAACATCACGGACAAGCAGTACTACAACCACCTGTCACGCATCAAAGACCTCATGCCCGAAGCAGGCCGCGGCGTGAGCCTGGCGTACCGCGTGGTCTTCTAGCGCGAGCCCCGCGGCCCACCGGCCAAGTCGGATAACCAGGGGCGGGTGGCCAAACCCACCCGCCCCTCGCTCGTCCTACTGGTCCGGCAGCCCCGGCTCCGTCATCCCGCGGACATCCAACGCTTCGTCGATCTTCTCCGCCGGCAACAACCCCTTCTCCAGCACCACCTCACGCACACTCACGCCGCGCTTGGCCGACTCCTTCGCGACCACGGACGCCTCGTCGTAGCCGATGTAGGGGTTGAGCGCGGTCGCGATCGACGGATTGCGCTCGAGCAGCTCCCTGGCGCGCTCCTCGTTGGCTTCGATGCCGACCACGCATTTGTCCGCGAAGGCCCTGCCCACGTTCGCCAGCAGCGTGATCGACTCGAGAAGCGCGTATGCCAGCACCGGCATCATCACGTTGAGCTCGAAGTTGCCGCGGCTGCCAGCCATGGTGACGGCCGTGTGGTTCCCGATCACGCGAGCGGACACCATCATCATCGCCTCGGACATGACGGGGTTCACCTTGCCCGGCATGATCGACGAGCCGGGCTGAATCGCGGGAAGGCTGATCTCGTGGATCCCGGACGTCGGCCCGGACCCGAGCCACCGGATGTCGTCCCCGATCTTCATGAAGCTGGTCGCGATCGTGTTGAGCGCGCCGGACGCGTCGACCGCGGCGTCCTTGGCTCCTTGAGCCTCGAAGTGATTCTCGGCCTCCCGGAAGCTCACGCCCGTGGCGGAGGAGATCCGCGCGATGGTCTTCGCCGCGAACTCGGGGTGCGTGTTGATGCCTGTCCCCGTCGCGGTCCCCCCGAGCGCCACCTCGGCCAACTCGGCGGACGCATGCTCGGCGCGCTCGATCGCCTTCCCGACCTGCGCAGCGTATCCCGCGAACTCCTGACCGAGCCGGACCGGCGTCGCGTCCATGAGGTGCGTGCGGCCTGACTTCACGATGCCGTCGAAAGCGGCGGCCTTGTCGGCGAGGGCGCGCCTCAGGTGCTCGAGCGCAGGCAGGAGCTCCCGCTCGATCGCGATGCGGGCCGCGACATGGATCGCCGTCGGGATCACGTCGTTGGACGACTGCCCGAAGTTGACGTGGTCGTTCGGGTGTACGGAGCCGTCGCCCTCGAGCAGCTGCGTCGCGCGGTGGGCGACGACCTCGTTCGTGTTCATGTTCGTCGACGTGCCAGAGCCGGTCTGGTAGATGTCGACGACGAACTCGTCGTCCCACCTTCCCTCGGCGACCTCGGTCGCGGCGGCGACGATGGCCTGCCCGATCGCGGAATCGAGATTGCCGAGCTCCACGCTGGTCTCGGCCGCGGCCCGCTTGATAATTCCCAGCGCCTCGATGAACCGACGCCCGAACCGCTGTCCGCTGATGGGAAAGTTCTCGACCGCCCTCTGCGTCTGCGCTCCGTACAGGGCCGCCTCGGGGACCTTCATCTCTCCGAGGGAGTCCTTCTCGATACGATATCCGTCAGCCATGGAAGTTCGTCTCCTGAGAGAGATCGCCGAGCGGCCCGGCGCGGCCGCCACGGAGGACCGGAAATCTAGGCGACGTCAGGCGAGGATGAAGGGCGCCTCGGACGGCGGGCCGCGACGCACCGGCCGCGCCACCCGCACCGCGGTGCTGCGGTGGCGGCGTCTCGACGCCTATCGCTTCGGAGGCTGGCTGGGTCGCATCTCGATGCGGCTCACGTGCGCCTCCTTCGGATACTCCAGCAGCTGCATCACCGCCAGCGCGCAGTCGTCCGCCTGGAGCGGCCAGGATCGCTCGGCCTTCTGCTCCTTGCCACCGAAGTTCGTGTTCACGCTTCCCGGCATGATGATCGAGACCCTCACGTCGTCGTGACGCACGTCGAGCATCATCGCCTCCGTCATCCCCACGAGGCCGAACTTGCTGGCGTTGTATCCCGTGCCACCCGCGAACGAGTTCCGCCCCGCCAGCGACCCGATGTTGATGATGAAGCCGTCGCCCGTCGCACTCAGGTGCGGGAGCGCGGCCTTCGACATG
>JASFUR010000208.1:0-6337 GCA_050050215.1 Gemmatimonadota bacterium | reverse complement strand
AGCCGACGCCGTCGGCCTCTATGGGGGCCCGTTCCTGGAGGGGACCTCGCTCGGCGGTGGCGTCGACTTCGAGCACTGGGCCGAGAACAAGCGTTCCGACCTCCATATCACCGTCAAGCGGCTCTTAAGGTCGGTAGTGACGAGTGTGGAAGACCTCTCGGAGAGAGCCCGCCTCGCGAGGAAGTGGGTACGACTCGACCCGCTCGACGACGAGGCGCAGCACGCCCTCGTCGAGTGCCTCGCCCTGGCCGGGGACCGCGCCGCAGCCTTGGAGCAGTACCGAGTCTACGCGGAGTTGATCGCGACGGAGCTGGACGTCGAGCCGCTCGATCACACCGTGGAGCTGGTCGAGCGCATCAAGGCCGGCCGGCTCGACTTCGTAGACGCAACGCCGGCGAGCGACGAGCGGTCCCACGGGGCGGGGGACACGGTCCGGGACGAGGCCGCCCCGCCCGATCTCGGGCCCGGGCTCGTCGTCTCCCGACTCATCGGGCGTGGCGCGACCGGTGCGGTCTACCTGGCGCGGCAGCCGGCCCTCAAGCGGTTGGTGGCAGTGAAGGTTCTGGATGCAGAGTTGGCCAACCACCCGACCGCGCGAGCCCGCTTCGAGAGGGAGGCGCAGTCGGCGGCACGCATCAGCCACCCCAACGTCGCGCCGGTGTACAGCGTCGGCGCCACCGCGGCCGGCCGCCCCTACCTGGTCATGCCGTATGTGAAGGGCGGCACGCTCGCCGACCGGATGAAGGCCCTCGGCCCGCTTCCTCCCGACGATGTCAGAGCGATTCTCTCCGACGCGGCTTCCGCTCTGGCCGCGGCCCACGCCGTCGGTGTCGTGCACCGCGACGTGCGCCCGGCGAACTTCCTGTACAGTGAGCGGGACGGGCGGATCTACCTCGCCGACTTCGGTATCGCCGGCGTGCTCGAGTCTGGCACGGCCGAGATCCTCAAGCTCACGCTGACGGGCGAGCTGCTCGGCAACATCGAGTACATCAGCCCGGAGCAAGCCGATGGGGACGAAGTGGACGACCGGTCCGACGTCTACAGCCTGGGGATCTTGGGCCGAGCCCTACTCTTCGGTGACGCCCGGGCGACTGCTGGTGTCGATGCCTGCCCCGACGAGGAGCTGATCGAGATCCTGGACCGTGCCACGTCCAAGGAGGCTCGCCACCGGCCGAGCGCCGCGGAACTCGGGGTGGCGCTCGGCCGGGCCAAGGCTCTCGGAGCGCGAGATGGACCGGGGCTTCTGGGCCGGATCTTCAAGCGAAGCGGCTCGTAGGCCCGGATTCGTCCTCGGTACGTTCGGTTCCCGTGATCCGAGCGAGTCACCTTGGCAGGAGAAGGCCGTCCGTCCACTCCTGGTTGGCGCCCCTGACGTGACTACCTAAGGGCGCGCACCGGGCTCATCAGCAGCTCGGCGAGGAGCGCCGCGCGCTCGACCAGCGCCGGCGCATTCACCGACTCGTGGAGGGCGTGGGCGCCCTCGCCCACGGCACCGAGACCGTCGAGCGTCGCCGTGAATCGGCTCGTCGTGTTTCCGTCTGACCGACCGCCAGCCATGAACTCCCCCAGGTCGATGCCGAGCCGCTCGGCGGCGGCGACGGCCTCCTCCCAGAGCGACCGGTTCCGGGCCGTGCGCTCCATGGGCGGAACGCCGGTGCCCCCTTCCACGATGATCTCGGTGCCTTCCGTGGACGGCTGGAGGGCACGGATCTTCCGATCGAGCTCCTCTGCGTCGCCGGTCGACGTGACGCGCACGTCGACCTCGGCGGACGCCTCCGCCGCGACGACGTTGGGCCTCGACCCGCCCCTGACCTTGCCGACGTTGACCGTCGTGCCGCGCTCGAGATCCGTGAAGGCGTGCAGCCTTTGGATCACGTTGGCGAGCTCGACGATGGCCGACGAGCCTTTCGTCGGCTCGAGCCCGGCGTGCGCGGCGACGCCTTTCACGGTCACGCGATACCGAGAGACCCCCTTCCGACGGGTCTTCAGGTAGCCCTCAAGGCCGAAAGCCGGCTCGAGCACGAAGGCGCGCGCCACGTGCCGCGCCAGCAGACGGACCCATCGACTGGACTCCGGGGAGCCGATCTCCTCGTCGGAATTGACGAGCCAGACCGGCGTCGCCGGTGGTTGCAGGCCCAGCCCGCGGAGCGCCTCGACGGCGAAGAGCCCCTGGACGAGTCCGGCCTTCATGTCGAAGGAGCCAGGCCCGCGCACCCGGCGGCCGTCGAGTTGGGCAGGCATCGATTCGAGCGTGCCGACCGGCCAGACGGTGTCGCAGTGCCCGATCAGGAGCTGGCCGGGGATTCCGCGCCTCCGCTCGACCGGACGCGCGTACAGATGTCCGCCGGTGCGGGAGCCCTCGAGGTGCCGCACGGCGAAGCCACGTCGCTCCAGCTCGTCGGTGAGCCGCTGCTGGACGGGCACCTGAGTCTCGCGCACGTCGGTCGGGGACTCGAGTGAGACGAGGTCGAGGAGCAGATCGACCATGTCCCCGGAGCGGTCCTGAAGAAAGCCGAGGACGGCCTCTGCCCGTTCCTTGCTCGAAATGATACGGCCTCCTACGGTTCCCGTCCGCACGCCGGGCTACCGTCATAAGCTGTGGAATCGCCACGAGATGTCGAGTCGCTACTACTTCGCCTCGCTGACACGGATCTCCGACTTCGAGCGGAATCCGTTCGGCACCGAAGCGCTGCCCAGGGAGGTATGGGAGACGGCCGACTACGTGGTCGGAGAGGTGCTGCACGCTCCACGCGGCGCGTCGGTCATCGAGGGCCCGGGTGGACGGCTCATCGAGGTCGTGTTGGGAGATCTCGTGGTCGGCGCGCTCGGAACGCGTGCCGCGACGCTCGGCGCCGTCGGTGACTGGAGGGCAATCGGTCCGGACGGGGAGATGGAAGCCCTGACCATGGCCGGCCTCTTCGGCCTCTCCACCTCCGTGGGATGGGACGTCCCCGGGCTGATGCGCCTGGGGTACCGGGGCCACGTCGTTCGGGACGGCGAAAAGGTCTCCATGAGGGACTTCGTGCCCACCGCGACGGCCGACGGCCTGCAGGTGCCTACGGTCCTCATCGTCGGCACGTCGATGTCGGCGGGAAAGACGAGCGCGGCCAAGCTCGTCATCCGGAAGCTCCGAGCGAGAGGTCTCCGCGTGGTCGGGGCGAAGCTGACCGGCGCCGGACGGTACCGTGACATCCTCGCCATGAAGGACGCCGGAGCGAACGCGGTCTACGACTTCGTCGACGCCGGCCTCCCGTCCACCGTGTGCCCTCAGCCCGACTACCGTGAGGCTCTGGGCCGGGTGCTCGCCATGATCGCCACGGAGGCCGCCGACGTGCTCGTGGTGGAGGCCGGGGCATCACCCCTCGAGCCGTACAACGGGTCTACGCTCCTGGCCCACATCAAGGAGCAGGTACGCTGCAGGATCCTCGCCGCGACGGATCCGTACGCTGTCGTGGGCGTCGTGCAAGGCTACGGAATCTCGCCCGACCTGGTGGCCGGCATCGCGGCCAACACGAGCGCGGGGCGGGAGCTGATCCACGAGCTGACCGGGCTGGAGGCGCTCAACATCCACGATCCGGCGAGCCACCCGCGCTTCACGGAGATCCTGACGGAGACGCTCGGGGAGATCGAAGGGCGCGGCGGGACGGGATCGGGCCGGATGTAGGGGCTGCGCCAAGCGGGTCGGCGACCGAGACCACCGACGTGTTGACGTCTGTGGAGAATCCGTTGATGCGGGTTCGATAGGCTCGTGCGGCGAGGCGAGCATCCACGGCACCGGTCGGGATGTGTGCCTCGGTCGATCACTCCCTCAAAGGAGACCCGCAATGGCAACGAGTGCCTCTCGAACGGAGGCCATGGCCGCAGTCCAGAAGCTGATCGAGCCCTGGTCTCGAGCCTGTGTGGACGCTGATTGGGACAAGCTGCTGTCCATGTGCACGGACGACATCGTCTTCATGCCGCCGGGCGCGCCCGCGGTTTCGGGCGAGGGCGTGCGCCCGTTCCTGGAGTCGTTCCCGACCGTGAGAGCGATGTCGTGGGACGTCGCGTCCCTGGAGGCCGCCGACGACGTCGCCTTCGTCCGGGGCGCTGTTCGACAGACGCTCGAGACGGACGAGGGGGTTCAGCAGTTCGACGGGAAGTACTGCGACCTCTTCAGGAGAGGTCCCGACGGCACGTGGCGCTTCGCGGTGGTCATGTGGAACGCCGACGAGGCCTAGGTCGCGTTCCGGCTGTCGTGCGCGAGCCATCCCGAGCGGTTCCCGATCCCAAGCAACGGAGCACATCCCATGCGTAGAGCTACATCCATCCTCGTCCTTCTTCTCGCGGTAAGCCCGGCCCTCGCGGCGGCCCAGACCCTGAAAGGGGTCTGGCGCGGGACCCGGCAGGTCCTCATCAGCGAATCGGGTGAGGCGGAGGTCGTGGATTTCACCAGGCCGAGGATCCTCATCTATACCGACGCCTACTTCTCCTGGGCGTTCGAGCCGGAGGAGCCCAGACCGATCGGCGATTCCGACGCCGTCGTCGCCGCGGCGGCGAGAGCATACAACAGCGCCAGCGGTACCTACATCCGCGACGGAGTCGACATCATCTACGACCGGCGGGTGGCGACGAACCCGGCCGGTCGTGAGCCCTCGGCCCAGCCGCTCGTCCGCCAGATCCGAGTGTTGACGGCCACGACGCTGGTGACGCAGCTCACGAATGACGATGGCAGCGTCGGCCTCCTCGTATACGAGCGCGTGGAGTGACCGCGGTCACCGAATGAGGCGCGCCGGCCGGGGGTGCGGAAGCACGCGGAGCCCCCGGCCGCCGCGCGCCCAGTCTACCGGAAGGCCGACGATGCGCACGATCTCGTCGAATCGAGGATCGTCGCAGCTGTCGCGCCTCGTCCACGCGCCCCATGCGGGCGTAGGTGGCGCCGAGCCCGATCGGCCGGGGCCGCCCGAATGTCGCCTGCACGGCCTGATACTCGGCGATGGCCTCCTCGTACCGACCCATTTCACGTACATGTCGGCTCCCGCGTAGTCTGCGGCGAAGTCAGATCGCCATCTCAGATGCGGGCAAACGGGACGGACGATGGAGCAGGACTTCCGCGCTCACTGTGGCCGCATCACACGGTGACGCGGTCGCCACGAAATCCTTGCTGTCCGCCAATCGGCTTCCCTATGGTTCCGGGAGTCGGTGCCCCCCCGAGCGGCGACACGAAGGAAGGCACGCCATGGCTCTGACACGGGACACGATCGACGCCGTCTCGATGATGTTGTACGTGGACGGAGAGCTCACCTTCTCGATCCTCCTCACCCGAGGGGGGCTCACGAAGCGGTTCGGCTGGAGTGAGCCGAGTGACCGCCAGGCGGTCATGGCGACGGGCGGGACCGAGTGCTTCGACGACTTCATGGCCGCCGTCCCGGAGTCCCTCCTGGAGCGCGGTGCCAGGCTGGAGGACGACGGCACCGAAGGTCCGCGACACGACTGGACGATCGAGTTCGCGAGCAGTCCCGATTCGCTCTCCTACCACATCGGATTCCACTGGGGCTCGGCGAGTCTGCCCGATGAGTTCGCGGACCTGGTCGTGCGGGCCGAAGCACTTACGCACGCGTGGTACATGCGCCAGATCGCCGACGAGACGGATGCTCCCCCTGTCGCTGCCACCGAGCGGCCGCGACGCGAGCGTTCGGAGGAGCCTCGCGACCGGGCCAGCACCGGGCCTCGGGGTCGCCCGGGCCGTACACATCCCGTCCCGGCGAAGCGAGAGCGGATCGCCCTGGCGGTCCTGATCGACCTGATCGCGCTCAGCATCCCCTACTCACTGATCCACGGGATCTTGATCGGCGATGCGGAGCGGACCGGCCCCCCGGGGGGCGCGCTCATGCTCTTCGCCATCGTCGAGTTCGGGCTCCTCCAGATCGCGAGGACGTCTCCGGGGTTCTGGTTGCTCGAGATCTCGTGGCCGCACGGCGACAAGCCCCGTGTCGACCCGGCCCGGACCACGAAGGAGTCGACCGCGATGCTGGCGGTCGGTACGGGTCTGCTCGCGCTCGGGGTGGGCTTCCTGACCGCTTGGACGACCTACCACACGCCGGTGCCGTACTTCGGCCTCTCGTTCCCCCTGTGGCTCTCGATTCCGGTCACGATGCTGGGAAGCGCGGCCCTGGTCATCGCGGGCGCGTTGGTGCTGCAGCTCGACCTGCGCGGCGTGTGGCTCGGAAGCGGACTCGTGGTCCTGATGCTGTTGGGAAGCGCCCTCGGATGGAGTGACTGGTCCGGATTCATCGCCGCCGCCATGGGCGTTGGCGCGGACGGTCCGGGCTCGTCGGGGCTCGTCTCCGACCTCGCGCCC
>JASFUR010000207.1:0-6338 GCA_050050215.1 Gemmatimonadota bacterium | reverse complement strand
CATGGGCTCCCAGCGGGCTTGCTCTCCGAGGAACATGCCTCCGCCGGTCTGATTGTCGGGCACGTAATAGCGGTCGAGGAGGCGGTGGCGGCCGAGCTCGGCCTGGAGGCCGATGCCGGAGCGCATCCGGACCGTGAGCGTAGCGCCCTGCCATGCCCGCCACGCGAAGGTGTCGCCCTCGCGCGCCGAGTACCACGTGCCCGCGATGCCGAGCCCCGCCGTGAGGTCTGCGGGTGCTCCGAGCATCGAGAACCCGTATCCGAGCTCCACCCCTAGCCGCGGACCCACGCGGTGCAGATCCTCGATCGCCGCGGTAGCCCCGTCGAACGTCCCGAAGCGCTCGACGTCCAGACATGCCACCCCTGGGGTGACGAATATGTCCGCCGTGCCTCCGAGAATGAAGCGCCCACGCGTCCTCGCCTCGGCACCCAGGGTGAAGCCCGACGACCCGCCACCCCCGCAGCCACCCGACCCGTTGCGGGCCAGCCCACCACGCACCTCGACCCGCGGCAGATCGAGGCTGGCCAGCTGCGCCATCGCACCCCCCGGACCTGCTCCCATCACCAGCAGCGCCACCGCGAACAGCCCAAACGCCCGCCCCCTGCTGCGAGCCCCGCTCTTCATGTCAAAGGATCACCCGAATCGGTATCGCGCCCCGCCAACCGGTTGGGCTCCCCGGTGGGGCGGCACGCGCTCGAAGGGCGCATCATATGGCGCCGACCACTCGTCGAAAGGACCCGCCGGACCCCGGCGACATATGTTCTGCGCCCCGGAGAGCGCGTGTCGGCCCCCGGCCCGCAGCCTGCCAGCCTACCGCGGCGCGCCCTACCACCCCGGAGCGATCTGGAATCCCCAGTGCCAGTCCTTGGTCGGCCTCTGCCACGGCTTGGCGTAGTACGCCTCGAACACGAGGAAGCCGAGGATGTTGACCCGCGCCGAGACCCCTGTCGAGACGACCGGCACGCGGTCGGTACCCGAACGGCTCCACTCGAGCTTGGCCGGGTGGTCGGAGTCCCAGGCGAGTCCCGCGTCGGTGAACAGCACCAGCTCGGTGGGTAGCCACGGGAAGTTGATGATCCCGTACTGCTCGACGCCCAGGAGCGGGATGCGGAGCTCGAGCGACGTCACGGCGAGCTGGTTGCCCAGGAGGCGATCGACGGCGGGGCAGGACAGGGTCTGCTGGGCGCATTCGTTGACGTCGAAGCTCTCCCACGCATACCCGCGCACGAACGTCTCGTAGCCGAGGAAGAGCGGGTTCAGTGGTCCGAATCCGAAGCCCTCGTTCGCGTTGTCCAGGCCGTAACGGCCGTAGTGTAGCCCACGCCACGCGATGGTCAGGTCGAGGCTCGGCGCGAAGTACCGCCGCACGTCGGCGATGACCGTCGTGTAGTCCGCGGTGCCCTGGGTGCGCCCCACCTCGAAGCGGTAGCGGCCTCCGCGAATCGGGGACACGAAGCCGAAGTAGGCGTTGTCGCCCACGATGGCCATCGAGCCCTGATAGAGGTTGTCCGCATCCGGCGACTCGAGGCTCTGCCGATCGATGCCGACGGTCTGGCCGAAGGCGTTGTAGTAGTACTTGTCGATCTCGGTGTCGTAGCTATAGCGGGTGATGCCGCCGCTGAACTCGACGCGCTGCGTCGTGGAGAACGGGTAGGAGACCTGGCCGATCGCGGTCGTGAGGAAGATCCGCTGGCTGATCAGCCCGAGGTAGTCGCCGCCGACGTCGCTTCCGTAGCTGAAGTAGGGGATCAGGTACGGAATGCGGCCACCGCCTATGCCCCAGTTCCACCGGTCGTCCAGGTCCTGGTAGAAGACCGTGCCACCGATGTCCTTGAAGGTCCCGTTGGCCTGGAGCGCGACGGACAACGCCTTGTCGCCGAGCATGTCGCTGAAATAGGCCGACGTTCCACCCCCGACGTAGCTCCCGTAGGTGTCGGTGCCGACGCCGATGGTCGGCTGGCCGAGATAGTCCAGCGAGAAGTCGGTCGAGTACTCCTCGGCGTCCTCCGTCTGGTAGGTGCCGCTGGCGACGAGCCCGGTCTGTGAGTCGAGCAGGTACGTCTCGACGCGGCTGAAGCGCTCCGGCTCGATGGGCGGCAAGCGCCGACCCGGCTGAAGCTCTGCGTCGCCGCTCACCGTGAGCGTCGGGGACGGCTGGTCGAGGTTCAGCGTGTAGATGTGGAACTCGAGATCGTCGAAGACGGAGAAGGCAGCCAGACCGGAGGCGGACACCGACAGGGCCGGAGACTCGGACGTGTGCCCGCTCACCCCGGTCGCGAGGTTGGTGATCCGGTGCACGGTGCGGTTGCCCAGCTCGATCGAGTAGATGTCGCTGAACCCGTCCTGGTCGGAGATGAAGTAGATGCTGTTCCCGTCCGCCGAGTACTGCGGGTTGATGTGCTTCACGTTCCCGAAGATCGAGAGCACCTCGACCTGGCGTGTCGCGACGTCGAGGAGCGCGAGCTGAAGCTCGCTGTAGGTCAGGTTCTCGAAGTCGGTCTCGGGACCGCGGTCGCTCGTGAAGGCGAGCGTGCGTCCGTCCGGCGACCAGGTGGGCTGCATGTCACCGTACTTGTCGTCGGTGAGCTGCGTGACCTCCTCGGTCTCGAGGTCGTAGATGTAGAGATCGGCGATGCCGCCCCTGGTGCCCGAGAAGGCGATGTAGCGTCCGTCGGGAGACCAGGCCGGGTTGGCTGCGGCTCCCAGGCCCCACTCCTCGAACGAGATGCGCTGCGTCACCTGACCGTTGTCGCTGTTGACGATCACGAACTGGTTGTCTCCGCCGGCCACGACGACGTAGACGAAGAAGCGCGAGTCGGGCGACCACGCGCCGGACGAATCGATGTAGCGCAACGCGTCGGAGTGAGGGTCGGAGTTCGCGCTCGCCAGCTTGCGGATGATCTCACCGCTCTGGGCGTCGGCCATGTACAGGTCGACCGAGAAGAGATCCTCGTCGGAGAGAAATGCGACGTAGCGACCGTCGGGGCTCAGCGAAGGCGCAATGTTCGTGGTGCCCGAACCCATCTCGGGCGCGAGGATGAGGTTGCCCGCGTTGGTCGGGGGCGTCCGGCCCTCCAGCAGCGGCATGTACTCCCGCGCGACCTCGGTCTTCCAACGGGCCGAGAGCGTATCCGTGCTCATGCCGAGCACCTGGTTGATGGCCCCTTCGAATCCGACGCGGAGGGATCGGCGATAGATCTCGATCACGGCGTCGTCACCGTGCGTGCCGCCGATGTATGCCCAGAGCGCCTGGCCGAACCGGTAGGGGAAGAACCGCGTGTCCCGTGTCATCTGACGGATCGTGGGGAGCTCGTCCCGGCGGATCGCATCGCGGATCCACATGGCGGTGAGT
The DNA here is from genome assembly GCA_050050215.1 of Gemmatimonadota bacterium. GTDB lineage: Bacteria > Gemmatimonadota > Gemmatimonadetes > Longimicrobiales > Gaopeijiaceae > UBA2982. Next base: position 2,986 of record JASFUR010000207.1, on the reverse strand, counting down.
GGGTCTTCACGGCCGACCGACAGGTATTCGGCCATACCCTCGATCAACCAGAGGGGAAGCGCGTTCAGCCCCTGGAGCCCGCCGCCACGCCGTGACTGCGCGATGTTGTACTGGAAGGCGTGGACGAACTCGTGACCCAGGACGTGATCGGTCTTCCCGTACTGTCCGTCGATCGGCAGGATGACGCGGTTCTTGAGCGACTCCGTCACGCCTCCGGTGCCTTCACCGATGTTCCCGGAGAGCGTGTTCGTCTGCTGGAAGTCCGGGTGGTCGGCATACAGGATGACCGGCTTGGACGACTCGAACTCGTGCTGGAAGGAGCGGGCGAACCGCTCGTACCACCGTTCTCCCATCCGCGTCACGTCCTCGACGGCCTCCGATTCCTCGGGATAGAAGTACCAGTCGAAGTGCTCGGTGGAGAGGACCTGGAAGTCGAAGTCGTCGAACTGGACCTTGTTCCGACCGAACTGGGCCGACGCCGATGCGGGCGCTACGAGCCAGGCGAGCGTGGCCGCGAACACGGTCGCCAGGAGTCGGGTTGTCGGAATCGCGAAACGCATCGTCGTCACCACCTGTAGGGAATGGCCTGGTTGCGGTGCTGCCTCATCCATAAGAGACGAGTGTGGCCGGGGAATCGACACACCGACTGCCAGATGTCGTGGTCGAGCAACGTTACCCCCGTTCCATCGCTACTGGTCCGGAAAGTCCCGGTGGATCCCTCCGGTTCCCGACCGTTTGACCGACGGGCGTTCGGCGGCCGAGATTCCTCGCCACGAACGTAACCCGCCCGCAAGATTCCTGCCGCTGGCGGACCACGAGGAGGAGGCCCCCTGATCGACCGCGTCGACGTCCGATGGATGCTCCTGTTGGCCCTGTCCGTCCTGGCCGCGACGACCGGGTGCAGGCAGTCGCCTCCGGGTCTGACGATGACGGCCTCGTCGGCAGAGGCGCCCACCGGAGCGGACAGCGCCGAGCCCTTCCTGTCCTCGGCGGGCGACACCGTGCTGATGAGCTGGCTCGGACGTTCGGCCGACGGACGGCGCGGGCTGTTCTTCTCGAGGTACTTCGACGGGGCGTGGCAGGACGCGCGCGCCATCACCGGGCCGGAACGACTCCTCGTGAACGTCGCCGACTTTCCGTCGGTCGTGCCGGGAGCCGACGGGGCGCTGTGGTCGCACTGGCTCGAGATGGACTCGGTGGGGTTCGGCTACGGCATCCGCATCGCCCGCTCGGTGGACGGCGGGGAGACGTGGTCCGAGCCCTGGACACCACACCAGGACGGGACCGCGACGGAGCATGGGTTCGTATCGACGATGCCGGTGGATGGCGATGTCGGCTTCGTGTGGCTGGACGGTCGCGCCTACGCCGCTGGCAAGGACGGGGCGCCGCCCGCGATGGAGACCGCGCTCTACTTCCGCGATGCGAACGCGGCTGGACCCGTCGGCCGGGAAGTCCCCGTCGACCCGCGGGTGTGCGACTGCTGTCAGACGGACGTCGCCGTGACCGGGGAGGGGCCCGTTCTCGTGTACCGGGACCGGAGCCCGGAGGAGATCCGGGATATCAGGATCGCCCGTCTGGTGGACGGCACGTGGATCGATGGCGGCCTCGTGCACGACGACGGATGGGAGACGGGAGCCTGCCCGATCAACGGTCCGGCCGTCGCCGCCCGAGGGGACCGCGTGGCGGTCGCATGGTTCACGGCCGCCGATGGCGAGGCCCGGGTGCAGGTCGCGTTCTCGGACGACGGCGGCCGTCGCTTCGACGCGCCGACCATCGTCGACGACGGCGCCCCTGCCGGTCGGGTGGACGTGGTGATGCTGGACGACGGGACGGCCGTCGTGAGCTGGCTCGAGCGGACCGGGGCCGCGGGGGCCGAGGTGCGCTTGCGACGGGTGGGGCCCGGCGGCCACCGTCTGGAACGGCTCTCGGCGACCGCCCCGTTCGCGGAGCGGGCGACCGGCTTCCCTCGGTTGGCGCTCGCCGGCGGACGGGCGATAATCCTGGCCTGGACCGATGGGACGGATCTATTACCGCGGGTCCGGGTGACCCGCATCGGGTTGGAGGATTCATGACAAGGTCGGTCTGCGTAGCAGCCGTCGCGCTCCTGTTCTCGACCGGGTGCTTCCTGGACGATGGGCGCGTCATCCCCCGAGTGGGCGAGCCGGCCATCGAGTACCCGGCGGCGACGCTCGCCGGAGACACGGTCACGCTCGCCTCGCTGCGCGGCAGGGTCGTCCTTCTCAATCTCTGGGCGACGTGGTGCGTGCCGTGCCGTGAGGAGACGCCGTACCTCGAATCGCTCTACCAGGAGCACGCCGAGGACGGCCTCCACATCGTCGGGATCTCCCTGGACACGGGAGACGCCGCCGACCAGGTGGCAGCCTTCGTCGAGGAGTACGGGGTCACGTACACGATCCTCCACGATCCGCAGATGCGGGGCATGGAGCTCTATCAGGTGCCGGGCCTGCCGGCGACCTTCCTCATCGACCGGGAGGGCACCCTGCGATGGGTCCGCTACGGGCCCATCCTCGAGGGCGACGCGGACTTCGCCAGGGCGCTCGAAGAGATCCTTTCTTGAGCGGTCTCGATCCCGCGCGGGCAGACGAGCTGCTCGAACGCGCCGGGAGCGTGCGGGTGCTCGTGGTGGGTGACGTGATGCTCGACCGCTACGTGTCGGGTCGGGTGGAGAGGGTCTCGCCGGAAGCTCCGGTGCCCGTCGTCGTGGTCGAGGAGGAGCGGGCCTCGCTCGGCGGGGCGGGGAACGTGGCCGCCAACGTGGCAGCGCTCGGCGCGGCGTGTGCCATCGTCGGGTGCGTCGGTGACGACTCCGCCGGGTCCGAGGTGTTCGCGGAGATGGAGGACCGGGGGGTCGACGCGGACGGCGTGGCCAGGGTCGCCTCCCGCCCCACCACGGTGAAGACGCGGGTCCATGCGCGCCCCCAGCAGATCGTCCGGCTCGACCGCGAGGTCACACACGACGTCGACG
>JASFUR010000206.1:0-6359 GCA_050050215.1 Gemmatimonadota bacterium | reverse complement strand
CCGGGGGATGAGAGCGGCGAACGCTCGCCGCTCGAAGGTCTAGCCGGCCGGCTGCGCCATCGCGGGGAAGAACGCCTGCAGGCTGGTCACGATCATCTGCATCGCGATGGCCGCGAGGATCATTCCCATCAGACGCTTGGTGATCGCCGTCATCTTGGGGGTGAAGAGGTGGCCGATGAACGGCGCCGACATCAACGCCGCGGTCAGCACGATCAGGAACGCCACGAGTCCCAGCGCGAGGGCCGGTTCGTTTCGTGTCGCAACGGCGTTCCGACCGAACACGATCATCGTCGCGATCGTGCCTGGCCCGACCATCAGTGGAATCGTCAGCGGATAGATGGCGACCTCTTCGGGGTCGCCCGGCGGGCCGCCCTCCGAGGCGGTCGGTGAGTGCTGGCTGCTCGACGAGCCGTGCAGCATCGAGATGGCGATCAGCAGGACCAGGAGTCCGCCGGCCAGCCGGAAGTCGTCGACCGTCAGCCCGAACGCACTGAGAATCGAGCCGCCTGCGACCGCCGAGACGGTGCAGCCGATGGCGGCCCCGACGGAAGCCGTGATCGCCACCCTGCGGCGGCCGGAATCGGAGGCGCCATCGGTCAACGAGAGGAACACCGGGATGTTCGCGATGGGGTTCATGATCGCGAACAACGCGGCAAACACCTTGGTGGCGAACGCGAGGTCGACCGGCATGGAAGGCGCTCTACGGGCTGATCGGGAGAGGCTGAGGGCTCGCGAGGGGCCAATCTGACCCGTGGAACGCGGGGTCGCCAGTCGGGTGGGGCGGACGGAGGTCGTCGGCAGCCCGCCGGAATGGCGGGTGGGCCCACTGGGACCTAGGTTCGCGCCATGCTGCCGTCCGGATCGAGCAAGACGCTACGCAACACCTACGGATTCGCGGTCCGTCCCCGCGAGACCATGCGACACATGCGGGCGAGCTACGGCGATCCCTTCTTCGCCTCCGTCCTCAACGGCACGCTCATCCTGACCGCCGAGCCCGAGCTGATCCGGGAGATCTTCGCCAACCGGGACCCGGAGCTGTTCGGCGTGTTCGCCAGCGAGCCGACCGTACGCCTGCTCGGCACGCACTCGCTCCTGACCCTGTCCGGCGAGCCTCACAGGCGCGAGCGGAAGCTGCTGCTGCCCCCGTTCCACGGCGAGCGCATGCGGTCCTACGGAGACGTGATGGTGGAGGCGGCACAGCGCGCGTTCGAAGGCCTCCGGGCCGGCGAGCCGTTCGCGGCCATCGACCGCACGACCGACATCTCACTCCAGGCGATCGTGCGCGCGGTCTTCGGCGTCGAGGACGAGGACCTCATGGAGGGGTGGCAGCGGGCGATCCTGGCCACGCTGGACGCGGCCAAGCCGATGTTCTTCTTCACCAAGTGGACGCAGCGCGCACCGTTCGGGCTCGGCCCGTGGGCCACCTACCTGCGCGCCTCCGCCGAGCTGGACCGCCTCCTCTACGAGCAGATCGAGGGTACGCGCGGACACACGGCGGGTCGTGACGACATCCTCTCGCTCATGATCGATGCGCGCTACGAGGACGGTGGCGCGATGACCGACGAGCACATCCGCGACGAGCTGCGCACGCTCTTGATGGCCGGGCACGAGACGACCGCCATCACGCTGGCCTGGGCGCTCTACGCCGTGCACCGACACCCGTCGGTGAAGTCGAGGCTGCTCGCCGAGGTCGACGCGCTCGGCTCCGACCCGGCCCCCGAGGAGCTCGCCAGGCTGCCGTATCTGAATGCGGTGATCGACGAGACGCTGCGTCTCTTTCCCGTCGTCGACTCCGTGTTTCGCAGGCTGCTCAAACCCTGGAGCTTCGGAGGCTACGAGCTGCCGGCGGGCGTCGGAGTCGGGGCCGCCATTCTGCTCGTCCATCACCGCGAGGACCTGTATCCCGAGCCCGAGACGTTCCGGCCCGACCGCTTCCTGGACGGGAAGCCCAGGCCGCACGAGTACCTGCCGTTCGGTGGGGGCAACCGGCGCTGCATCGGAGCCGCGTTCTCGCACTACGAGTCGTGCGTCGCGCTGGCGACCGTGCTGCGAGAGTTCGAGCTGGAGCTCAGGGAGCCCGGCGAGGTCGCCGCGGAGCGCCGCAACGTGACCATGGGGCCCAAAGGGGGCGTGCGGATGCGCATGCTGGGGCGGAGACGAGCGCGGACGTCCTCGCCCATCGTCGACGCTGCGGGCTTCGTCGACCCACGGTAGGAGCTCCGGGCGGGCTCAGGCGTAGTCTTCCAGGATCAGCTGCGCCCGGTCGTCTTCGGAGACGCGACGCCGGTATGCACCTCCCCGGAGCCAGAAGCCCAGCCCGGTGACGGCGAGCGCCCCCAGGATGATCCACTCGAGAGGCCAGACCAGCCGGCTCGGGCTACCCGGGACGATCATCACGCACAGGATGAAGAGCGAGCCCACGGCCGCGACGTAGGCGAGCGCGTTGCCGCCGGGCATCCGGTACGGACGTTCCAGGTCCGGGTGTGTCTTCCGCAGGCGGATGAGCGACAGCGCCACGCCCAGGAACGCCAGGGCGATGCAGAAGGATCCCACGTCGACGAACGCGATGATGGCCCCGCGGCCGAGCAGCGCCGACAGGAACGTGACGAGCCCACTGAAGAGGACCGCCCTGGCGGGAGTCCCGTAGTCGGGGTGGGTGTCGCCGAACGATTCCGGGATGATGTGGCCGCGTCCCAGCGAGAACAGCACCCGGGAGCCGGCCAGGAAGAACCCGTTCCAACTCGTCAGCAGCCCGATCAGCCCGGCCACGAGCACGAGCCGCACGAGCACCGGTGACTCGAACGCCGCCGAGAACGCGGCCGCGGTCGGAAGCTCCTGGCCGACGATTCCGCGCCACGGCCCCGCCATGCCTGCCGCGAGGATGACGGCGATGTAGAAGACCGTCGACCCGATGATGGCGAGCACGACGTAGAGGCCGAGACGGTGGAGGGGGGAGCCCTCGCGCCGCTCCTCGGCGGCCTGGGGGATCGTGTCGAAGCCGACGTACCAGAACGGAACGGTCACGAACACGGCGAGCATGCCCGCCACCCCCCCCGTGCCGAGCGCCGCATCGCCGAAGTAGGGGGCGAGGTTGCCGACGTCGCCCAACGCGACCCCCGAGGCGACGAAGAGCGCGGCACAGAGGAGGAAGAGCACGGTCAGGCCGACCTGTACCCTGGACGCGATTCCCACGCCGAAATAGTTGACTGCGGTGATGAGGCCGGTGAAGACCAGGGCGAGCAGGAGGTGTGACGCATAGACCGTCGAGCCGGCGATCTCGTAGAGCGGGAGCACGTCGACTCGGGGGAAGAGGAACGACAGCACCAGCCCCACCGAGATGGCCTCGAACGCCGACACGGACAGGTAGCCGAAGGCGAGGAACCAACCGATCAGGAACGCCTTGGAGGTGCCATATGCCTTGTATGCGTAGGCGACCTCGCCGCCGGTGACGGGCAGCATCGGCGTCACCTCGGCGTAACACAGCCCGATGACGAGCATGAGGGTTCCCCCGGCCGCGAAGGCCAGGATCGCGCCGACGGGTCCGGCCTGTTCGAACCAGCTCCCGAGGGCCGTGATCCACCCGACCCCGATCATCGAACCGAATGCGAGCGCGAAGAAGCCGAAGCCGCCGATCGCGTGCTTCAGCGCCGGTCGCGCCGTCGAGACCCGAGCCGTGGTATCCGCCGACAGCTCCGCCGGCTCGCCGGTCATCGGCCTACCGCTCGAATACGACCCTCCCACCGAGAATCGTCTTCTCGACCTGCACGTCGAGGATGCGCTCCGGGTCGATCGTGAGGAGATCGTCGGAGAGGACGATCATGTCGGCCAGCTTGCCGGGCTCGATGGTCCCCTTGAGGTCCTCCTCGAACGTGATGTACGCGCCGTTGCGCGTGTAGCCGGCGATCGCCTCCTCGATGGTCAGCGCCTCCTCGGGTCCGTAGACCTCGCCGGACACGCCCTTCCTCGTGACGGCCGCGTAGAGACCGACCATGGGTCCGATCGGCAGGATGTCGCTGCTGATCGCGAGGAAGATCCCATGGTCCATCGGGCTGCGGAGCGGATTGTTGTGCTGGACGTGCTCGTCGTAGAGGTTCTCGACGTACCGGCTCTCGAGCGTGTAGGTGAAGTTCGGCTGCTGCGTGATGAGGATGTCGTGCTCCGCCATCTCGTCCATGACCTCGGGCGGTGGGCGGATGGTGAAGTGGTTGAGGTAGTGCCGGTGGTTCTCGCGCGGATGGGCGTCGAGCTCGTCCGCGAAATCGTCGACGATGAGCTGGATCGCCGCGTCGCCGATGGCGTGGAAGCCCATCTGCCAGCCCATTTCGTGCGCGTCGTGGACGATCTGGCGCAGCGTGTCGGGATCGATGTCGAGCGATCCGTGGAAGCCCGGCTCGCTCTTGTACTCGTCGATCGTGTACGCGCTGGGCCCGGTGAAGCCGCCGTCCACGAAGACCTTCACGGCGCCGACCCGCAGCTGCTCGTCACCGTCTCCGGTCTTCATGCCGAAGGCTTCCATCCGCTCCCGGCCGGGCCACAGGATCTGGACGCTGGCTCGTGGAAGCTCGTCTCCGTACATGTCGTAGACGGTCTGCCACTCCTCGTAGCCACGGGGCGTGACGCCCGCCTGGACGAGGCTCGTGATACCGAGCTCGAGCAGGTCGCGCAGGTTCTCGACGAAGCTCGGTCGGGTCTCCTCGGGGGTCGCGGGAGGCACGAGGCGTCCGACGGTGTCCTGGCGCTCCCGAATGACCCCGTTCAGCTCTCCACGGGCGTCCTTCTCCAGGATGCCGCGGGCCGGGTTCGGGCTGTCGCGGGTGATGCCCGCCAGCTCGAAGGCGAGGCTGTTGACGACGGCGCTGTGGCCTCCGGCCCGTGTGAGGGTGACCGGGTTCCGGGGCGCCGCCGCGTCGAGGTCGGCCCGGGTCGGCATGCGCTGCTCCGCGAAGACGTCCTCGGCCCAGCCGTATCCCGTGATCCACTCCCCCTCGCCGAGCTCCGCCACTTTGGCCCGGATCTGGTCCTGCATCTGGGCGATCGACGTGGTCTCGGTCAGGTCGATCTCGCGGACCGGGCTCCCGCTGATGTGCATGTGCGTGTCGTCGAAGCCCGGCATGAGCATCTTGCCCTCTAGGTCGATCGTGCGCGCGGCCTCGTACTGGTCGGCCAGCTCGTCGCCCCCGACCGCGACGATCCGGCCGTCCCGGACCGCCACCGCTTCGGCGATGGAGAAGTCGTCGTCGACCGTGACGACCTTGCCGTTGTAGAGGAGCAGGTCGACGGGCTCGGGTGACGAGCAGCCGCCAAGCGTGAGCAGAGCGGCGGCCAGAATCAGCGTGTTCGGGGTCGTGCGCACGTCGGGCTCCTTGGTCTGCGACGTCAGTGCGACGTCGAGCTCAATTCGTGGGTCAGCTTCTCCAGGCCACTCGCGAACATCGAGACGATGCTGTCGGCCTGGTCCTGCGTGAGGACGAGGGGTGGGGAGAAGGCGAGCGTGTTGAAGACCGGCCGGCAGATCACGCCCTCTTCCATGAGCAGCTCGTGCAGCCGCCGCGCGACGCCCAGCGACGGGTCGAAGGACGTCTTCGTCGCCTTGTCCTCGACCAGCTCGATCCCCGCGATGAGCCCGGCGCCGCGCACCTCGCCCACCAGCGGGTGATCCGCGAACTCTTCGCGAAGGCGCTTCTGGAGGTGCGCTCCGACGCTCGCGGCGTTCTCCACGAGTCCCTCGCCCTCGATGATGTCCAGGTTGGCCAGCGCGGCGGCCGCCGCCACGGGATGGCCGGAGTACGTGTATCCGTGCGCGAACGGCCCGTACTGTGCGGAGCCGTCCCGGAGCACCTCCCAGATCTCCTCGGAGATCAGGCACGCCGACATGGGCACGTAACCGCTCGTGAGGCCTTTGGCCGTGCTCACCAGGTCCGGCTCGAGCCCGTAGAGGTCCGAGCCCCACCACCTGCCCAGCCGTCCGAAGCCGCAGATCACCTCGTCCACGATGAAGAGGACGTCGTACTTGCGGAGCACCGGGACGATCGCCTCGAAGTAGCCTTCAGGCGGTGGAATCACGCCCGCCGCGCCTTGGACGGGCTCCGCGATGAACGCCGCCACCGTCTCCGGGCCTTCGGCGACGATCCGCTCCTCCAAGTCGGCCGCGAGCCGCGCGGAGAACTCGAGCTCGGTCACCCCGTCCGGCGCGTGGCGCCAGTAGTGGGGGGAGCCGACATGGATGAAGCGGTCGAGCGGCAGGTCGAACGAGCGGTGCATGTGCGGCAGGCCGCTCAAGCTGGCTCCGGCGAGGGTCGAGCCATGATAGGCGCCCTGCCGCGCGATGATCTTCTTCTTGTCGGGCTGGCCGCGGACGT
>JASFUR010000205.1:0-6380 GCA_050050215.1 Gemmatimonadota bacterium | reverse complement strand
CCCGGCCCGGACCGAAGTCCCGCCGTGGCGCCTCTCCCAGGGAGCACGCGGTCGCGTCGGCCACCGTCGAGGCGGCCAAGCAGGTGGGAGCCCCGGCGATCATCGTGATCACGCGCTCGGGCTTCTCCGCCAGGCTGGTCTCCTCGTACCGACCGACGGTCCCGGTCTTCGCGGTGACGACCCAGGAGCGGACCTACCGGCAGCTGGCCGCGGTCTGGGGTGTGCATCCCGCCCACGCGAAGGGCCTCGATGTCACCTACGAGGCATTGGCACAATTCGGGCGGGAGCGGGTCATCGAAAGCGGAGCTGGCGACCCGGGCGCCTCCGTGGTCATCACGGCGGGCGTCCCCTTCCACGAGTCGGGTACGACGAACACGATGCGCCTAGAGCGGCTATGAAGCTCACCTTCCTCGGCACCGGCACCTCCTTCGGCGTTCCCGTAGTCGGCTGCGACTGCGACGCGTGCACCTCGACCGATCCCCGGGATCGCCGCACACGCCACGGCGCCGTGCTCGAGACCGCGGGTGGAAAGCTCTTGATCGACACCCCGCCGGAGCTGCGGCTGCAGCTCCTCTCCGAGGGGATCTCGAGCATCGACGCCGTTTGGTTCACCCACACGCACGCCGACCACGTCCACGGCATCGACGACGTGCGGATCTTCACGGTACGCCGCGGCGACATGCCCGCGTACGTTCCGGCGGAGTACCGCGCGGCGATGGAGCATCACTTCAACTACATCTTCGACGACTCGGTACGGCCGCCGCAGGGGAGCTCGAAGCCGCGGATCCGGCTGCACGAGTTCGAGGCGGGCGAGCCCATCGAGATCGTCGGCGAGTCGTTCGTCCCTGTCCGCGTGCCGCACGGTGGCTGCAGCGTATACGGCTTCCGTGTGGGAGGGCTCGGCTACGTCACCGACGCCAAGACACTGCCCGACGAGGCCAAGGCGGCGCTCCAGGGCGTGGACGTGCTGGTGCTCAACGCGCTCTGGTTCGAGCGCACCCACGGCTCGCATTTCAACATCGAGGAGGCCATCGCGGCCTCGCGAGAGGTGGGCGCGGGCCGCACCTACCTCACCCATCTGACGCATAGGGTCCGCCAGGCCGAGCTCGACGAGCGCCTGCCGGACGGCGTCTTCGCTGCATACGACGGCCTGGAAGTGGAGATCTGATGAAGGACGTACGGTTCGACTTCGGCAACATCATGGCTCCCGCCCTCGAGAACGGGGTCGAAGCAGAGCTCTTCGGGAACGGCATGGCAGACGCGTTCCGCTCGGCCCACCGCCGGGTCGAGACGCAACGCGGCGAGGGGGTCCTCGGCTTTCTCGATCTGCCGCACGCGAGCGAGACGGTCGAGCAGGTGAAGACCCTGGCCGACGGCTTCGGCCAATGGTTCGAGGACGTCGTGGTTCTCGGCATCGGCGGATCGGGCCTGGGCGCCAAGGCCCTGAGGGACGCGCTTCTCGGCCCGTTCTGGAACGACCGATCCGACGAGGAGCGGGAGCACTTCCCGCGCTTGCACGTCGTCGACAATCCGGACCCCTTCACGATGAGCGGGCTCTTCGAGCGGATCGATCCCGCGCGGACCCTCTTCAACGTGGTCAGCAAGTCGGGCGCGACGGCCGAGACGATGGCGCAGTATCTCCTCGTGCGCGAGCGCGTGGAGGCCGTCGTGGGTGACGAGAAGGCTCGGGGACACTTCCTGTTCACGACGGATCCGGTGTCGGGTGCGCTCCGACGGATCGGGGAAGCGGAGGAGATCCCCATGCTGCCCGTTCCCGAGAACGTCGGGGGTCGGTTTTCCGTCCTCTCTCCCGTCGGCTTGCTGCCTGCCGCCGTGTGCGGGATCGACGTGGATGCGCTACTCGCGGGAGCCGCCGCCATGGAGGAGCGGTGTCGTAGCGCCGACCTCGCCGAGAATCCCGCGGGCGTGCTCGCGACCCTGTTGCACCATTCGGACGAGGTGCTGCACCGGTCGATCCACGTTCTGATGCCGTACTCGGACCGCCTCCGGTCCGTCGCCTTCTGGTTCCAGCAGCTCTGGGCGGAGAGCCTCGGAAAGGCGCGCACGCTCACCGGAGAGCCGACGGCCACGGGCCCGACGCCCGTCGCCGCGCTGGGCGCCACCGACCAGCACTCGTTCCTGCAGCTGCTGATGGAGGGCCCGAACGACAAGGTGGTGCTCTTCGTCGAGGTGGAAGACCACGGGCCGGACGAGGCGATCCCAGCCCGCCATCCCGAGATCAAGGAGTTGGCCTACCTCGGGGGGCATTCCCTGGGTGAGCTCATCAACACCGAGCGACGCGCGACCGCCGAGGCTCTGCGCCAGGAGGGCCGTGCCAACGCCACCTTCTACATGCCCGAGGTCGGTCCGGGGGAGCTTGGACAGCTTCTCATGCTGCTCCAGGTGGCGACGGTCTACGCGGGGGCGCTCTACGGGGTGAATCCGCTCGATCAGCCGGGCGTAGAGCTCGGAAAGCGGCTCACGTACGGGCTCATGGGCCGTGAGGGGGTGGACCGACCCGACCTTCCGGAGCCCGACGCCCGCTGGACCGTGTAGGGGGGATTCCGCGCCCACCGGTCGACCGGTGGTTCGCCGGCCGTGGGCCGGTTAGCTTCAGTTCAGGCAGACGCTTTCGACTCCATCGAGTCGTGGAGGAATCATGCGAGATCACGACGAAGCCCCGGTCATCGTCATCGAGCGCGACAGCGGAGGCGGCGCAGGCTCCTTCGTTATGGGCGCGCTCCTCGGCGCCGGCCTCGCTCTCCTGTTCGCCCCGAAGACCGGCGCGGAGACCCAGGAGGAGCTCAAAGAGCAGGCGCGGAAGCTGCGTTCGGTAGCGGAAGAGCGCGTGCGAGAGGCCCAGCGTCAGCTGGAGGAGCGTCTGGACGACGTGCGCGACGGCGTTCACTCGCGCGTCGAGGATGTGAAGGAAGCGGTGAGCGCCGGTCGTGACGCGGCGTCCGACGCCCGCAGCGACCTCGAGCACAGGCTGCAGCGCTCCAAGGCGGCGTACCGGGCAGGTGTGCAGGCGGCGCGCGAAGCCATCGCCACCGACTCCGGTGAGGAAGAGTCGGCCGACTGAGGCCGCGCAGAGAGCGGGAGAGCCGGGTCCGACGATCCGTGTGAGCACGCCGCGAGGGAGGCCCTCCCTTTGCGGCGTCGCTTTATGAAGGCGCGTTCGCGATGAGCCCACATCGACACTTCGTTCGCCTTTGGGCGAAGATCGAACAGGACGACGCCTTCCTGCTGGCCGGCGCCATCGCCTGGGGCGTGCTGTTCGCGATCATCCCGATCCTGGCGCTGGGGATCGGCCTGACGGGCTTCGTGCTGAGTGCGCGCTTCGACGATCCGACGGACGCCGTTGTCGGACTCTTCGCTCGCAACCTCCCTCAGGGCCAGCCCCAGGACGACCTCGCCCGCATCCTGCACGACATGGTCCAGGAGGTCATGTCGAGTCGCGCGGGGCTGACCATCGCGGGCTCGCTCGTCTTCATCTGGCTCGCCACGCGGCTGTCCGGGACCCTGAGGAGCACGCTCGCGACCGTGTTCGAGACCGCCAGGCGGCGCAATATCGTGCACGGAAAGGCTTTCGACGTCGGAGCCGTGCTCCTCGGGGTCGTGTTGGTGACCGTCAACATCGGCGTGACGGTCTTGCTCGCCTCGGCCATCCGCCTCGGCACGGGCTGGTTCGGGCTCGGTGGAACGACGCTGAGCTACGCGCAACGGCTCTTCGGCGCCGTGGTGGCCTTCGGCTCGATCTGGACGCTCTTCCTCGTCATCTACCGATACCTGCCCAGAGTGCGCACGCCCTGGCGCACCACGATGCTGGCGGCCACGATCGCGGCCCTCGCGCACGAGATCCTCAAGTTCGCATTCTCGTGGTACGTGACCGACATCGCGAACTACGAGTCGACGCTCGGAAACCTGGCCACCGCGACGCTCGTTCTCCTCTGGATCTATTATGCGGCCCTAGTGTTCATAATTGGCGGCGAAATGGCCCACGTTTACTCGACGAACAGGGATCCGGTTGAGCAAGGATGACGGTCGGAAAGTCGTCGCCAGGAACCGCAAGGCACGGCACGAGTTCGACATCTTGGAAACGGTGGAAGCGGGGATGGAGCTGAAGGGGCCCGAGGTCAAGTCGATCCGCGCGGGTCACGTCGCGTTCCAAGACGCGTTCGCGCGTGTAGACCGTGGCGAGATGTGGCTCTACAACCTCCACATCAGCCCCTACGAACAGGCCAACCGTGAGAACACGGACCCGGTGCGAGCGAGGCGGCTTCTTCTGAACAAGAAGGAGATCCGCAAGCTCGGCGCGCAGGTCGACGAGAAAGGTCTCACGTTGGTCCCCCTCGACATCTATTTCTCCCGCGGATACGCCAAGCTCACGCTCGGGGTCGCGAAGGGCCGCAAGCTCCACGACAAGCGCGAGGCGCTCAAGCGCCGCGTGCAGGAGCGGGAGGCGCAGCGCGCCATGGAGTCCCATTGAGGTCGGTGCGCTGGGCACTCCTCGCGCTGGCCGTCGCGGCTGGCCCGCTGCGGGCGCAGCGGGCACCGGAACTCCGCATCGAGCGGGCCGACGGCGAGGTCTCGACGGTGACGCTCACGCTGGAGCACGGGTACGCCGCCATACCGGTGTCTCTGCTCGGCGAGCTCGGATGGGCGGTGGCCGAGGACGGGGACGACGTGACGGTCTCCCTGCCCGGCGACATCGAGATCGCGCTGCACGTCGGAACGCCCTTCTTCGAATGGGACGGGCTCGTCCTGCAGATGGCCGACTCGCCGTACCGGGACGGGGGCGTGGTCTTCGTGCCGTTCCAGCTTCTGGCCGACTTCCTGCCGCGCCGGCTTCCGGACCTCTACGACTTCGACGGAGACGCGCTGCGACTCCGGGCCGGGGATCTGGCGGCTCCCGGCGGCGGGGATACCACGGACGCCGCCGTGCTGACGGGGCCCGCCTCCTACGAGGGTCCGCGTGTGGTCATCATCGATGCCGGTCACGGGGGGGCGGATCCGGGCGCCATCGGGGTGGGCGGGGTCCGGGAGAAGGACGTCGCGCTGGGCATCGCGCTCCACCTCGCCGACGTTCTGCGCAAGGATCCGAACCTCGAGATTCACCTGATCCGGGACGACGACACGTTCGTCGACCTCTGGGATCGGGGCGAGATCGCGACCAACCTCAAGGGCGAGCGGTTCGGGCTGTTCATCTCGATCCACGGGAACTCGTTTCCGGAGCAGCGATCGACCCGTGGCTTCGAGACCTACTTCCTCTCCGAGGCCCGTACCGAGCACGAGCGCCGCGTGTCCGCGATCGAGAACGCGCCGCTTCGTCTGGGTGACCAGTCGATCGACCCGGAGGAGGATCCCGACCTCGGCTTCATCCTCCGGGAGATGAGGAACCTCGACACCCAGCACTGGTCCTCACTGCTCGCCGAGATGACGCAGGACGAGCTCGACGCGTTCCACCCCGGGCCGAACCGCGGGGTCAAGCAGGGTGTGCTGGCCGTGCTGACGAACGCTCTGATGCCCTCCGTCCTGGTCGAGGTCGGCTACCTCTCCAACTCGGACGAGAGCCGGCTCATGGGTCAGGACGACTTCCAGGTCGAGACCGCGCAGGCGCTCGGTCGCTCGATCGAACGCTTCTTCGAGCGATACCCTCCGGGGAGCGGGGCCGATCAATGATCCGGCGCGGCGCCGCGGTACTCGGCGTCGTGGTTCTCGCGGGGTGTGCCTACTACAACACCCTCTACAACTCCGAGCGCCTCTTCGAAGAGGCGGAAGCTCATAGGCGTGCCGGCAGGGACTCCCTGGCCGGCGCGTTGTATCGCGACGTGATCCGCAAGACGTCGGATGCATACCGTCCCGGACGGACGGGTGAGGAAGCTGCCGAGACCCTCGCGCTCCTCGGGCGCGCACAGCTGCGCGCCGGGCAGGCCCGGGAGGCCCGGGCCGCGCTGCTGGAAGCCGCTACGCTCACCGCACGGCCAGAGCTCAGGTCCACGATTCTGGTGCATCTCGCGTTCGCTTCGGCGCGGCTGGGCGACGAAGAGGAGGCGCTCGCCCGCGTCGAGGATGCGCTGCGCGGCGCGCTGGCGGGTGAGGCGCTGGGAGAGGCCTATCTTCTTCGAGGTCGCCTCAGGCTGCAGGAGGCCGAGACCCCGGCGGCCTGGGAGGACCTCGAGCTCGCTTCCGCGGCCGACCCGCTCGTGTCCGTCGACGCCGGCGTCGAGCGCTTGCGGTGGGGCGTCCACTACCGAGCCTTCGACCGTGCCGAGTCCGCGGTGGACGAGTTGCTGGTCGACCCCCGCGCCGGCGAGAGGCACGACACGATCGCGGCGCTCGTGTCCGCGGCCGCGACACGCTGGGGTCCTGCGACGGCC
>JASFUR010000204.1:0-6398 GCA_050050215.1 Gemmatimonadota bacterium | reverse complement strand
CTCGGGAGCCCCCCGCCCCGCCTCCTCGCACGCGGTGGGATCGCGCTCGATGCCGGTCACCTTCCAGCCCTGGTCGGCGAGCAGTCGACCGTACGCCCCGGCGCCGCAGTACGCATCCACCGCGTGGACGCCTTCTCCCGCCGTCTCGGCGACGTACCGGCGCATGAGGTCGGCCACCTCCGTGTTCACCTGCGCGAAGGCGGGACCGCCCTCGTCGAAGACGCCCTCCAGGAGCCGCGGCTCCGACGGCCCACCACCGGGACTGTGCCAGATCGCGCTCAACGCGGGAACGGCGCTCCCCAGCTTCGAGGCCGACCAACCGTCATGGCCTCCATCGACGACCAGCGCCACGCCTTCCGACGTCTCCCTGAGCGTGAGCCGGAGCCTGCCGCCGTCCGGCAGCAGCCGGGCGCCCGGGCCCCACTCGGACCGGACGGCCTTCCACACCTCACGGAGCGCCGTGCTCGGCAACACGCACTCGTCGTGGACGTCGATCACGTGCGCCGGCCGGCCCAGGGCATGGAATCCCGCCACGACGTGCCCGCCGCGCAGCCGACGGAGGGTGAAGGAGATCCGGTTCCGGTATCCCGTCTCGCGGGGAGACGGCACGACCTCGGGCGGCTCGAGCCCCTCGAGGTGGCCGATCCGGGTCAACGCATCCGCCACGATCCTCCCCTTCCACTCGAGCTGTCGGTCGTACGGCAGGTGCTGAAGCTGACAGCCGCCGCATCGATCGTAGAGCGCACAGAGGGCGGGCCGCCTCTCCTCCGACGGCTCGTCCACGTGCGCGAGCGAGCCTTCGGCCCACCGGGCACGATCCTTCACCAGCCGGATACTCACGCGGTCCCCGGGAGCCGTTCTGGGCACGAAGACGACGCGGCCGTCGGGCAGGTCGGCGACGCCCGAGCCGCCCGCCGCGATGCCGCGCACCTCGACGCCGATCAGCGATTCCATCCGTCCGTCTCCCACGGCCAGGCCGCGGCGCGCCACGCGGACGGGGCGCACGATCCGTGCTCGCCGACGCGCTGCGTGGTGTGACGCGCCCGGTGCTCGTCCTCGAGGAGGGCGGCCGCGAGGGCCGCCGCAATCAGGTCTTCCTCCGACGGAGACGCATCCAGCAGCTCCGGATGCTCTTCGATGTACGCCGTGGACAACGCGCCGGCCCTGAAGTCGTCCTCGTCCATCACCCGTCTCAGGAACGGCGCGCACGTCTCGACGCCGTCGACCACGAGCTCGTCGAGCGCGCGAGCCATGCGTGCGACCGCGCTGGCGCGGTCCGGGCCGAACGCGATGAGCTTGGCGAGCAGGGGGTCGTAGTGGAGCGAGACCTCGAAGCCCCGAGCAATTCCGCCGTCCCATCGGATGCCGGGACCGCTCGGTACCTCGAGGTGCGAGATCGTACCGGTGGACGGAAGGAAGCCAGCCGCGGCGTTCTCCGACGTGATCCTGCACTCGATGGCGTGGCCCGTGAAGCCGATGTCGTCCTGCGTGAACGCGAGAGGCTCGCCCGCCGCGACCCGAAACTGCCACTGGACCAGATCGATCCCCGTGACCAGCTCGGTCACGGGGTGCTCGACCTGGAGCCTCGTGTTCATCTCCAGGAAGAAGAACTCACCCTCGTGATAGAGGAACTCCACCGTGCCGGCACCCCGGTAGGCGACGGCCCGGGCGGCCCGGACAGCCGCCTCGCCCATCGCCTGACGCACGTCGGTCGGGAGCCGCGGAGCGGGCGCCTCCTCGATGAGCTTCTGGTGCCGCCTCTGGATGGAGCACTCCCGCTCGCCGAGATGGACCACGTTTCCGTGCGTGTCCCCCAGGACCTGGATCTCCACATGCCGAGGGCGCTCGATGCAGCGTTCCAGGTAGACCCGTCCGTCCCCGAAGGCCGCCTGCGCCTCGCGCGAGGCCGCTTCGAAAGCGCGGGAAAGCTCGCCCGACTCTCTCACCACGCGCATCCCCTTCCCTCCACCACCCGCCGCCGCCTTGAGCAGGACGGGAAACCCGATCTCCCGGGCGGCCGCCTCGGCCTCCGCGGCGTCCTGAGCGGGATCTTCGAGCCCGGGGACGATCGGCACGTCGGCCGCGGCGGCCCTGCGTCGGGCCTCCGCCTTGTCGCCCATGGCGGCGATCGCATCGGGTGTCGGGCCCACGAAGCACAGCCCCGCCTCCTCCACGGCGGCCGCGAAGTCGGCGCGCTCCGCCAGGAAGCCGTACCCGGGATGTACCGCGTCGGCCCGGGCCTCCTTCGCCACCTCGATCAACCGCCCCGAGCACAGATAGCTCTCGGAGGCTGGCGCGGGCCCGATCCCGTAGGCCTCGTCGGCCTCCAACACGTGCGGGGCCAGGTGATCCACGTCGGAGTACACCGCGACCGAGCGGATGCCGAGCTCCCTGGCCGCCCGAACGATGCGGAGCGCGATCTCTCCGCGGTTCGCGACGAGGACGGAGCGGATCTCTGGCAACGGCGGCCCCGAAGAGAATGGGGGAGAAGGACTTGGAAGGCGGCGCGAAGTTAGACAGGCTCGCGCGCCGTGGAAAGGCCGCGCGAGCCCTGCAAATGAACGAAGGGACGGGCGCGAACGCCCGCCCCTTCGCCGGATCCGGAGGAACCCCGGTCAGCGATGAGCCCTAGTCGCTCAGACGCCCCATGACGTCTATCTCGCTGCCCTGACGGCGGACCCGGAACGTCACATTCTCGCCTTCGTCGTAGCTGGACAGGGTGCGCAGCACGCGGCTCGGGCTGGTGACCTCGCGGTCGCCCACGCGCAGGATCACGTCCCCGGCGCGCAGACCGAGCGCGGAGTCGTCGTCCACGTCGGTCACGAGCACGCCCCGGTCGGTGCCGAAGTACTCACCCAGGCCGGGCGTGAGCTCGGTGAGGCGCAGGCCGTATCGGGCGTAGCTCCCGTCGAGCATGAAGGGCTCGAAGTCTCCGAGGACCTGCCCGTCCCGCTCCCACTGGCGCGACTGCTCGCGGATCTGCTCACGGAGCTCGTCGATCTGCGGCCGCATCTCCCGCCGGAACTCCTCGACCCGAGGCCGGATCTCCTGTCTGAACCGCTCCATCCGGGGCTCGAAGTCCTGGCGGAACTGCCTCGCCCACGCCCTCATGGAGGCGCCCAGGTCCCTGACCTCGACGGTGGCCGTGCCGGCTTCCCCGTCGCGCAGGTACCCGATCTCGACGGTCTGGCCGGGCTCCAGGTCACGTGCGATCAGCAGAAGCCGTTGAACCGGGATCGACTCGTCCAGGTCGAGGTCCTCCTCGACATCGTCGTCGAGGGGCTCGGAGAGGGAGCGTCCGTCCACGCTCGTGATGATATCGCCCTCCCGAAGCCCCGCCTCGTCGGCGGGACCGTCCTCCATGACATCGCCGACCCTGGCGCCCTGCGCGTCGATCGCGTCGTCCTGTTCGCGACTCACGGTCACGCCGAGACGCGGCCGGGCCGAGCCGAAAGAGAACATGAAGTCGCCGTCCGGGCTCCAGGCGAAGGCCTCGGACATGTCGGGCACGTCCGGAATCACGAAGCACGTGCAGTTCTCGATCGCGTTTCCGTCGGCGTCGACACATTGGCACTCGCGGTCTCCCGCCTGTGCCGAAGCATTCGGAGCCCATGTCAGCAGCGCGAGAGCGGCTACTGCGGTCCCCAAGCCCGCGCTTTTCCACCATCCCATCTTCATCGGTCCACCCCCGTGGGTTGAAATGCTCGTTCAACCGATGGGATGCGGGCGGGTCGCCGGCGGGTTGCACGGCGCAATCGATGGCCGACCGCACGTCGTGCGTCAGGATCCGACCGGTCGCTGCACGGGCGGTCGGAGGTGACGTCCGGCCCGCACCGTGTCGTTAGAGCGGGATGTTCCCGTGCTTGCGCGTGGGATTGCGGTCCCGCTTGTCGCGGAGCATGTCGAGCGCGGAGATCAGGCGGGGGCGCGTCTGCCGAGGATCGATCACATCGTCCACGTAGCCCCGGGCCGCCGCGATGTACGGGTTCGCGAACTTGGCCCGGTACTCGGCGATGCGGTCGTCCGTGACGGCCTGCGGATCGTCCGAGGCGGCGATCTCCCGGCGGAAGAGGATCTCGACGGCGCCCTTCGGGCCCATCACGGCGATCTCCGCCTGGGGCCAGGCCAGGTTGACGTCTCCGCGGATATGCTTCGAGTTCATCACGTCGTACGCCCCACCGTAGGCCTTCCGCGTGATCACGGTCACCTTCGGCACGGTGGCCTCCGCGAAGGCGTAGAGGAGCTTCGCTCCGTGGCGGATGATTCCGCCGTGCTCCTGGGCCACGCCCGGAAGGAAGCCGGGCACGTCCTCGAGGACCACGAGGGGGATGTTGAAGGAGTCGCAGAAGCGAACGAACCGGGCGCCCTTGTCCGACGAGTCGATGTCGAGCACCCCGGCCAGCACGGCCGGCTGATTGGCCACGATACCGACCGCGTGCCCACCCAGGTGCGCGAACCCGACGATGATGTTTCCCGCGAAGCGTGCGTGCACCTCGTAGAAGTCCCCGTCGTCCACGACGTGCTTGATGACGTCGTGCATGTCGTAGGGATGATTGGGGTTATCCGGCACGATCTCGAGTAGTGCGTCATCTTGCCGATCGTGCGAATCGGTGTTCGGCCCGGACGGTGCGAGGGAGCGGTTGTTCTGGGGGACGTACCGGAAGAGCTCTCGCACCGAGGCCAGGCAATCGGGCTCGGAGTCGGCCGCGAAGTGCGCGACGCCCGACTTGGAGGCATGGACGTCCGCGCCCCCGAGTCCTTCCATGTCGATGTCCTCGTGCGTGACCGTCTTCACGACCTCCGGTCCGGTCACGAACATGTAGCTCGTGCCGCGCACCATGTAGACGAAGTCGGTGATGGCGGGCGAATACACGGCCCCACCCGCGCACGGGCCGAGGACGACGCTGATCTGCGGCACGACGCCGGAAGCCAGGGTGTTGCGCAGGAAGATGTCCGCGTACCCGCCCAGGCTCACCACGCCTTCCTGAATGCGGGCTCCGCCGGAATCGTTGAGGCCGATGAGCGGCACGCCGTTCTTCAAGGCCATGTCCTGCAGCTTCACGATCTTCTCGGCGTGCGCCTCGGACAGCGAGCCGCCGAATACCGTGAAGTCCTGGCTGAACACGTAGACGAGGCGCCCGTGGATCGTGCCGTACCCCGTCACGACTCCGTCGCCCAGGACCTTCTTGTCCGCCAGGCCGAAGTCGGTGGAGCGATGGGTTACGAACCGATCGAGCTCGACGAAGGACCCGTCGTCGAGGAGCAGGTCGAGGCGCTCGCGGGCGGAAAGCTTTCCGCGCTCGTGCTGGGCCTTCAGGCGCTCGTCACCCCCGCCGAGCTCGGCCTCGCGCCGCAGCTCCTCCAGCCGGCTCAGCTCATCGTGGATCGACATCGGTGACCCAATCCGAGAACGTGGGAACCGGCTCGATCCCGCGGTTGCGGATGCGGACCAGCTCCGTCCGCCGCACAATGCGGTCGTCGACCACGGAGAATACCCCGGTGGCACCCTCCACGTCCCTCAGGTTCCTGAACTCCTCGCGGATCTGATCCGGTCTCACGTGTCCCGGACGCAGGGCCTCCAGTAGGAGGAGAGCGGCGTCGTAGCCCAACGCCGCGGTGGGGCTCACCAGCGAGCGCTGGAAGTGCTCCTCATAGGCGGCCCGGAACCGCTCCCGCCCGGGTGACTGCGGGCCCGTGCCCACGGTCGAGGTGGCCACGACACCGTCCATGTAGAGCGGATCGACCACGTCCAGGACGCTCGGGTCCGTCCAGGCCGAGGTCCCGATGACCTCCACGCCCAGCGTGTCCAGCGCAAAGTGAGCGAGTTGGGGCGCCACGTACTCCACGTCCTCCCGCGGAATGGGCAGGAAGATGCCCACCGGCTCGAGCTCCTCGACCTGGAGCGTGTCCTCCTCTTCGAGCCCGAGCGCGGCGATCTCCGCCGAACGGAGCGCGTCGCGCGCGCCGACGACCTGGGGCTCGAAGAACGTCGCGCCCGGCTCGTAGTAGAACCGCTGGATGACCGGGACCCCGAAGCGCGCCGCCTCCGCCTCGAACGCGTCCGCCTCGGCGTTCGCGGCATCACTCGACGGGAGGATGATCGCCACACGCTGATAGGCTCGCTCCACGGCATAGCGCGCGACGAGGGTGGCCGCGATCGGGTCGGGACCCTCCAGCGAGTAGACCCCTTCCCCCGCGGACGCGGCGGTGCGCGCCGTGGGCGAGATGATCGGCATGCCCTCGACGCGCGATTGGCTGGCCGCCAGGAGCGCTTCGTCTTCGAGGAACCCGACGGCCCCGACCGCCCCACCCACCTCCAGCTCGCTGGTGATGAGCGCCGTCAGGGCGGGATTCGCCTCGTCGTCACGGACCTCCAGGGCGACCTGGTACGGGTCGCC
>JASFUR010000203.1:0-6399 GCA_050050215.1 Gemmatimonadota bacterium | reverse complement strand
CGGCCGCTGGCCCGCCCGAGCCCGAGAGGGACTACGCCAGCCTTCAGGCCGAGCTGCTGACCCGAGTGGAAGCCCTGCCCAGCGTCGTCGGAGTGAGCTACGGCTCGGGCGTTCCGCGGCGGTCGGGCTTCGCGAGAGTCGAGATGGACGCATCGGCTTCCACCTCCTCGTCGGCCGCGCCCTACGTCGCGACCTACCAGATCGATCCCGGCTACTTCGACCTCTTCGGAGTCCCGCTCCTCGCCGGGCGCCCGCTCAACGCGGGCGATGCAGCCGAAGGTGCTAGCGCCGCGATCGTCAGCCGCGCGTTCGCCGAGCAGCTCGTAGGCGACGGCAACGCGCTCGGGCACCGTTTCCGCGAGTCGCCGGGTCGCGATCGCGAGATCGCTCCCGACGCGCCCTGGTTCGAGATCGTCGGGGTCGTCGAGGACATGCTGACGAATCGGTCAGGCCCCACGACGCCGGTGGCCTTCCATGCCGCACCTCTCGGTCCCGAGCCCCTCCTCCTCATCGCGCGGACCCGAGGCATCGAGCCAGGGAGCCTCACAGGCCCCGTGCAAGGGCTCGCGGTTCAGATCGGCCTAGGAACCGTCGCCGTCACACCGCTGGACGCCGCCTACCGCGGGGTCGGAGATGAGCAACTCTTCTTCATCGTGATCGTCGCGGTCATCACGCTCGCCGTGCTCCTGCTCTCCGCCGCCGGCATCACCGCCATGATGTCGTTCGCCGTCACCCGCCGTCAGCGCGAGATCGGCGTCCGCACCGCCCTCGGTGCCACCCGCGGGCAGATCATCGGGTCGATCTTCCGGCGCTCGACCGCTCAGCTCGCGGCAGGCATCGGGGTCGGGACGGTCCTCGCGGTGATGCTCGACAGGATCACCGGGGGTGAGATGCTCCGCGGGGAGACGGTGCCGCTGGTCGGGGTCGTCTGCACGATCATGCTCGTGTCGGGGCTGATCGCTACGGCGGCGCCGGCTCGGCGGGCGCTGCGGGTGGAGGCTACGGAGCTCCTGCGGGACGAATAGACGTCGGACTGCGGCGCCTTGCGAGCAAACGAGAGCCGCGCTGCTGATTCCTACACGGTCGTGTCGGTGTCCTACAACGTTCAGAGAGTGCCGGCGTGGCGCCACTGTGTACCCGCAGGCCCGCCAGCCGAGCCGCGCAAAGCGGCGAAGGTTCAGGGCCGGGCGCCATGCTCCACTGGAGCGAACGGAGCGTAGCGCAGTGAGCGGAAGCGGCACTCGCATTGTTATAGGACGCGGGCATCCGCCCGCTGACGCAATCCCTCCAGCACGCCGGACGACGGCCCCTCCCGCTCATGCAGCGTGAGGCGAGGGCACCCCACCAAGAGACTGCGTCAGTCAGTGCCCGGTGCGGGTCGAAACCGTGGCACCGATTCAGTCCGGCCCCCGATGTGGCCGCCACTACTCTCCGCTCAGCGCCTCGGTCGGAGCTACCCCCAGCCCCCTCCTGGCCGGCCCAACCACGGCTATGAACCCGACCGCGCTCATCAGTAGGACCATAGCCGCCAGCAATGGCACCCCGAACCCTTGTAGCACCTCACCGCCTGCGAGCGTGTCGATGCCCAGCGCGGCCGCCACACCGACCACCACACCCAGAGCGACTTGGCGGAGTGCCCTTCCGAAGATCGCGCCCAGTAGCCGCCTCGGGTGTGCACCCAATGCCGTCCGAATGGCGATCTCTCGGTGCCGGCAGGAGACCACGAACGACATCATCGCGTAGATGCCGGCCGCCGATAGCATCAACACGGCGAGGATCGAGAGCGCGAGGACGAGCGCCGTCAGTCGAAGGGCCGAGCGGTCTTCCCGGTAGATGTCCCCCAAGAGGGCGACCCTCGTCACGAGCGTCGGATCGAATCGGGTGATCTCACCCTCCAGCCGGCTAACCAGGGCGGCGGGATCTCCGGCTGTCCTGATCAGGCCATTCAGGGGGAGCTCCAGATCTCGGGCGATCGGCCCGTAGGCCCGCGGCTCGACGAGCCACGGAGCGATCCGGTTCTCCTCGATGTTATCGACGACACCGACCACCTCGATCCACACGACATCGTCCGGCCCATCGAAGTGTCCGTCCGCGTTCGCGAATCGGTACCGCTTCCCGACCGCACGAGGACCATCCAGGTAGCGATCGGCGAAGGCGCGGTTGACCACAGCCACGGACCAGGAGCCCTCCTCCCAGTCCGTCTCACGGAACGTCCGACCGGCCAACGTCGAGGCCCCCATCATTTCGAAGAAGCGCTGCCCCACCGGCGTCACTCGAGCATGGATCGCTTCGCCAACGGAGCCTACCCTCGCAGGATCTTCGAGGCCGAGCAGGGGACGGCCTCCACCGGGCGCGCGGCCTCCTTCGGGGAAGCCATATACGAACTCGAAGTCGATCACATCCGGTTCCGATTCAATACGTCGGCTGAGCTCCGTCCACAGGCCCGGGCTGTAGCTCCTCGTCCTGAACCACACGAACTGATCGACGTCCGCCTTGAGCGACGTGGTGGCGTGCCCTACCTGCGACCACGCGAGGGCCGCACCGAGCGGCAGCGCCGCGACCGCGATCGCCACCTGCATGACGATCAGCGCCGTCCATGTCTTGCCGAGTCGCGGACTGCCCTGACTGTTGAAGCGCCTCAGGCTCTGCTGGACGTTGCTCCCCGTGGCTTGGAAGCCGGGTAGCACACCCGTCAAGACAGCCGCCAGAAGGGTCACGCCCAAGATGTAGGTGATGCCAGGCCCCGAGAGCCCGTAGCTCATCCAGAACGGCTGCTCCGCATCGGTGCTCCCTGCCAACGCCACGGCTTGTGTGAGCCCGACCTTGATGATGGCGACCCCCGCCAGCGCGGAGAGCGCACACAGCACGAACACCTCCACGAACATCTGACCGACGATCCTGAGCCGGCTCGCGCCGAGGGCCGTCCGCACCGCCATCTCTCCTCTTCGCATGGCGGCCCGCGCGTACACGAGCGCCGAGACGTTGAGGCATACCACGACGAGGAGGAGTAGGATCAGGCCGTTGTAGACGACGAACTCGAGGAGGAAGCTCCCGCCGTCCGGTGGATTCAGGTCCAGCAGGGGATAGACATAGTCCATCACCCGCGCTCGAAGCTGCCCGTGCGTGTCGGGGAACTGGGCGGCCATACGGGCACTCAGGACGCTGAGCTCGGACTGCGCCGCCCCACGGTCGTACCCGGACGCGAGGCGACCGGACACGAAGACTCGCGGGCCCTCTACAACGGGTTCGTCTTCCGGGCCCGCCCTCAACGGCACCCAGAAGCGATGCTGCATCGGGAAGGCGAAGCCCTCGGGCATCACACCGACCACCTCGTACGACATGTCTCCGAGGCGGACGCGCCTTCCCAAAACGTCCGGGTCACCAGCGAAGCGGCCTCGCCACACGTCGTAGCCGATCACGACGACCGGCGATGCCCCTTCGGCGACGTCGGCCTCGACGAGGCTCCTGCCTAGGAGCGGCGGCACCTCCGCCAGCGCGAAGCCGGACGGCGTCATCTGGGCGACCGTGATGTCTTCGGATGCGCCATCTGCGTAGATCAGCGTCTCCCGAACGTCCACGAAGGCGGCCATGTCCTCCACGGACTGCATCTCGTCGCGCCAGGTAACGTAGTCCTGGATCGACGGCCGACTCCTGAGATTGGTGGACAGGTCCCAGTTCTCGAGCGACACCAGGCGATCGCCTTCGGGTAGCGGGATGGCGGGGTAGAACTGCGCATGCCAGAACGTGAAGAAGCCTCCGGCGATCGCGATGGCCACAGCGATCCCGAGCCCACCTGCGAGGGTGAGCACCGGGTACTTCACGAGCATCCGAAGACCCAGCTTCACGTCGAGCCACGAGAACGCCGTGCCCGTACCTTCGCGCCCCGCCGGCCTCCGCGCGCCCCTGAGCTCCCTCCACGCCCCGGCCGCGTTGACGACGAGCGAGGTGCTCAACCGCAGTACCCAAAGGGTCAGGGTCAGCGGCGCCAGGGCACCCTTGAACTCAGATGCGCGGAGGCGCGCATCGGCCTCGATCTGCCTGCCCATCTCCCGGCGGAAGGACGACGGGTACAGGCAGAGCCCGACGCGCGTGACCGTTGTCGCGATCCAAGCTCCGACTAGGCGGATCACGCTGATCCGCCCGTGGTAGCGTCACCCGTTCGCGCCCGCCCCACTGCCAGCGCGACCTCCAGGCGTGCCAACTCGGCACGAAGTGCCCTGAGGCCGACATCTGTCGCGGACCAATATTCCCGGCGCTGGTCCACATCGTCCGCTGGAGCATCCACGGCGACGATCATTCCTTCGTCGCGAAGGCGGCTCAGTGCCCGGTACAGCGTAGGGATCTCGAAGCCCGGACGACCCTCAGTGCGCTGCTCCGCCTCCTGCAGAATCGCATATCCGTGCCGCGGTTGATCGACGACACTCAGCAGGATATGGAGTTCGACGCTGCGGAGGGGCCGTGGGTCGTCGCTGTGCATGGGCGGCCGGCACCGTGCGTTTGGAGCCTCATTTAGTTACGCCACGCTAATACAATATTTGCGCTACGTAAATAGACGAGCGTTATCACATGGACGAGGTCGTTCGCGCGCGAGTTGCTGCCCCGCGCTTGCTCATACAGCGTGAGGTGTCTCCGCTGCACGGGCACATGGAATGGACCAAAGACGTCGTGCTCGTGACGGGTCCTCACGGTCGTGCCCGCGTCCGATAACGTTCAAGAGTACCGACGCGGCGTGCTGTGCGCGCCGTGTTGCCCGGAGCGAACGCAGTGAGCGAAGGCGGTACTCGTTTGTTAGACGTCGTTGTCTTCCGCACCCTCGTCCAACCCGCCACAGATCCCCCTGCGGCGTAGGGATATGACGGACCGCGCCCTTTCTCGGGTGCCCTAATGACTTTGACTTGCTGCTGCATGACCACAATGCCGACCCGGAGCGTGGCCCGCCACGCGAGTGCTCCCGGACCCTCGGCGCCTCCGCTGCCAGCAGCAAATTCTCGTTAGGCCACAACTCCGTGCGGTCGCCCAACCAGTGAAAGCACCGGAATTGGTGCCCCAGGGACCTCGAGTTCGGATATCCGCCATTCGTACTCCGAGCTGGCAACAGAATTGACGATCGTCTCCAACTCATGCGGAGTGTACGTCCGCATTGTCGAGGCAAGCCCGTCCCACCAGATCACCAGCGGAAGAAGGGGCGGCAAGTAGGTTAGCAGCAGCGGTAGTGGCCTCCGGGGCCGAACCAAGGGCATCATCAGGAGCACGAGGAGCGGAATCAAGAGCGTGACCAGCACGCCCCTGAACGACCGTTGAGTGGCCTCGAACGCTGCGAACCCGACTCCACGGTCCTGCACCTGCTGGACGATCGCCTGCACCTCCGCAGGCGAGAAATGATGCAACCCCGTGAACATCGTCCAGACCTCGGCCCCGGCTTCGGGTACGTCGAGGGCCGATACCGAGCTTGAGCGATACTCGACACTCCGGGTACTGGCGACTCGCTCGATGGCCAGTCTTGAGGGAGCGATGTCCGTCAGAGTCAGCCCTACTGACGTGAGACCCTCTCCAAGTTCCTCGCGCAAGCCAGGCCAGGGGCCCCCGCTGCCGGACGCGAGATCCAAAATGTGATTCGCCGAAAGCTCATCGATAAGGCCACGTAGGACGGGTGCGGCCACGTCATAGGGGCGAGCCTTCTCAATCACCACCTGGAGATAGCCCGTCACTGCATCGCGAAGCCAACTCGGACACCCTGGGAGGTCTTCGACTTCGCCCCAATCCCTTCTCTTCAAGCTCCCCGCGCCTTTCGAGGTCCCGTTGTTGCCCAACTAATGATCGTGCTGCATCGACCCATGTCGGAAACACCGCTCCTGGCTGCCTTATCCCGACATGTGACGCATTTCCTTGATGCCGATGCAGATTTCACTTGAGTCGGGCCAGAACGCAACAGGAATTGCCCTGGACGTCCTGGTCATCCGTCTCGGACAATGACGTCTAACGTTCAGAGGTTCGCGACGCGGCGCATAGCCGCGTTTCACTGGAGCGAACGTAGTGAGCGGAAGCGCGAACCGCATTGTCATGAGGCGTTGGCTTGTTCACCGAACCACCCGCCCTTCCGGATACACTCCACTACAGGCAGTCCTGGGCCGACGGAGCCCGAACGTACCCTACGCTGTCCGCCAGCAGTTCAAACGGATACGCGGACATGTGACCGTAAGCGCCGGGTCCGATTACCGTCCCGTGCACCGCTATGAAGTAGGTGGGGTAGCCCGCCGGGCTCTCGGGAACCGGAGGAGGATTCAGGCTGCCGAAGCTGTACGCCCCCTCCGCTGGAAGGCTCAGCCACGCCGTTCCCTGATAAGCATCGTATGTGCCGAGTGAGTCACCAGGGACAACCCAGGTGTCTGCCGCACAAGG
>JASFUR010000202.1:0-6442 GCA_050050215.1 Gemmatimonadota bacterium | reverse complement strand
CGAATATTGAAACGTCCGGCCCCCCGAGCGCCCACCCCGACCGACGCCCCGCTGAGCGGCCTAGTTGTCCGGCGTGACCAGGCGGGATTCGAACCGCCAGCCATCCGACGTCCTGACGAGGGTGTCCGTGTAGATGCCCGTGAGCATGATCGACGGAGGGCTCGTCCCGACGTCCCAGAGCATGAGATAGCACGTTCCCGACGCGCCCTCGGCAGTCGCGGTGATCTCGATGTTGGTGTTCCAGTGGCGCGTGTTCGGAGACCGCGCGTGGAAGCCGTCCGCGAAGTCGATCAGGGCCGCCCGTCCCTCGGAGTTGCCGAACCTGCCGTCATCGGTGAAGGTGTCGGCCCACGCCTCCGAGTCGCCCGCGTCCAGCACGAGGTTGTAGTGCGCATAGAGGCTGTGGATCTCCGCGAGGTCGTCCGCGGAAAGGGAACCCTGCGCTCGAGCGACGGTCGGAGCACACACGAGCGCGGTCACGAGCACGAGTACACGGGTCTTGCCGGTCATCGGAGTCCCTCCGTGTGGATCGGATCGAGAGGCGTCCCCCGATCATACGGAGCGGGTCGGGCAGCGGCCAGGAAGCCGTCGACTCAGCAGGCGTCCCCGAGGAGCCGCTCGAAGCGCGTGCCGTCGAAGCGGAAGTTCGCCGTGGATTTCTCGTCGTAGCTGACCCAGATGTATTCGTTCGGGAAGATCTGGGGGCCGACCGCACCACAGGCGGGAGTGAAGATGCCCGGTGACGCGACGACGGCGTAATCGTTTCCTCCGAGCTCCTCGACGACGTGGGCGCTGGCGCTCGCGCCCGCGATGACGGCGAGGAGCAGCGTCCTGCCTCCGGAAGCACCCCGCACGAGAGCATCCTGCAGCCCATCGCCGTTGAAGTCCGCGGCGCGAACGGCTCCCCGGCAGTCGTCTTGTCGCGGCGTCACGCGGAAGCCGGGCGCGGCGGCCTCGATGACCCGGGCCATGACCGCCGGCCATTCCACCGTGCAGCCGTTCCCCTGGGCACGGACGTCGACCATGAGCGGCTGAGGTCTCACCTGAACCCCCTCGTGGTTGAGCCCGGAGCTGCGCGCCAACATCGTCTCTCGCACCGCCCGACCGATGTCGGGCAGCAGATCGGGTCGTCTGGCGAGGTCCTCGAGCGCGGCCCGGACTCTCCCGCGCGTCTCGGGAGAGAACCTGAACTGGTATGCCTCCACGTCGGCGCCGACGATGCGGATGATCTCGGACGCGCCCTCCATGTCCGGGAGCCTGTTCGCCACGCCGATCAGCTGCTGGGCCGCGGCTTCGCGCGTCTCGACGGCGGCCAGGAGCATCGGCAACCAGGTTTCGACATAGGCTGCCGGCAACCCGTTGTACCCGAAGTGCAACGCCAGCCGCGACGGCAACTCCGCGATCTCGTCCCTGGCGCGGGCTGTCGACCGCTTCAGCAGGGCCTCGGTTACCCAGATCCGATGTCGTGGGTCGGCATCGGGGTCCTCGGCCACTTCGCTGAGTGCCCGATATCCGACGAGTCCCGCCTCGTTCAGCCCGGCGAGCATCTCCCGGTAGAAGAGCTCCGGAACGTCCATGTCGAGCGCGTCCCGCACCCAGCTCTGGACACCGAGATCCCGACAGTCGCGCGACACCGACGCCACGGCGGGGACGATGATGCGGAGCCCGTATCCGAGCAGGTCCAGGGGGCGTGCGACGAGCTCGGCGAGGACCGCGCGGCGCCAGTCGTCCGGCTCCGCGGTACACTCGGAGGCCACACGAGACAGCGTGTCGCGTACCGTGTAGTCTCCCAGGCTCGCGGCCGCGACGAGCTCGTCGACCGGGAGCTGCTGGAAGGCCCGAGCCGAGGCCGGCGCCGACGCCTGAGCGCAGACGGCCGCCACGACCACGAACAACGAGGCGCGACAACAGCGCGGCATCGGCCTGCTCAGTCCATCCGCGTGACGTGTAGCTCCAAGCGCGGGCCCGGCACTGCCACGCTGGACCGGTCGCGGTCCGTCCACTCGACGGAGGAGACTTCGTGGCCCCGCTCGGCCAGCTTCATGAGCGCCCACTGCTTGCCCTCGGCCAGGGAGGCGCACTCCTCGAGGTGCACGTTTCCGTTCTCGACGACTTTGGCGCGCCAGAGGTCGGACATGATGTTTCCGGATCCTTCGACTGATGGGTCGGTTCGCTCGCTGCGAGAGCGAACGTAGCGGCGGGTTCCCACCCGAGCCAGACAACCCGCCGAGGCCGCGAGATGTGACCTCTGGGAAGGTCGGCGAGTGTTGAAGGCAGAGCATCGGCCGCCACCGAACGAGCGCAGGACCGCGACTCGTCTCCCCCATCGGGACGGCTGGCCGGGCGGAACGGGACGCGGCGAACCGCCGCCTTCCGCCGAATGATCCCAGACAAGAAAGGCGAGATCGAAGTATGTCACGCTTCACGAACCGACTACTCATGCCCCTGGCCGCAATCGCGGTCTTCGCGGCCGGGTGCAGCGATTCCACCGGCACACCCACCGCCCAGGTATCCGTGGCGCTGACCGACGCGCCCGGCGACGTGGACAGCGTCTGGGTGCAGATCGGTGAGATCTACCTCCAGGGAGGCGGTGAGACCGGCCGCGTCCCCCTCCTGACCACGGACGACGCGGAAGGGCTCGGGCTCATCGAGCTCACACAGCTGGCCGGCACGACGCTTGACTTGGTCGAGGACGTCCAGATCACGGCGGGCAACTATGGTCAGCTCCGCTTCGTCGTCGAGGGTGCTGTGCTCGAGACCGAAGGCGGCGACGTCTATACGTACAATGCCGAGCATCCGCACGGCGCCACGGCCACGGGTCCGCTGACCTGTCCGAGTTGCTCCGAAAGCGGTCTCAAGGTGCTGCTTCCGGGCGACGTGGCGGACCTCGAGGCGGGCGCGCACCTGCTCGTCCTGGACTTCGACGTGTCCCAGAGCTTCGGGCACGAAGCGGGGTCGTCGTCGGGTTGGGTGATGCATCCAGTGATTCTCGGCGCCGAGCTCGAGTTCAGCGGCAACGTCACCGGTGTCGTGGATGTCGAGCGGGACGAGCTGGACGCTCCGCTCGTCGAGATTCCGCAGTGCCCGGTAGGCACCGCCCGCGACGTGACCGACTTCATACCGACGGCGGTCGCCCAAACGTTGACCGACGACTTCGGCGATCCGATCACGCGCACGACCACGGTCCAGGCCGACGGCACCTTCTCCTTCGGTGCGATGGCCCCGGATGAGTACGACTTCGGGTTCGTGACGGACGTGGAGTTCGAGGATGCCACCCTGACCTTCGAGTCCGACGTCCCCGGGATGATCGACGTCACCTCGGGTGGCGACGTCATGCTGACCTACACGATCACGGGCGCGACCTGCTCGTCCTGACGCTTCCCGGTAGCTAGAGACGGGAAGCGGGTGGCCCCGTCCGGTCGAAGGCGGACCGGACGGGGCCTCGTTCTGCCCGGGAGGCGCTTGCCGAGGAGGAGCCGGCTCTGCACGTTGCGGCATGCTGCCCCATATCCGCAGGATCGGAGCCGTCGCCGCAGGTCTGCTCATCCTCGCCGCGTGCGTGGAGGAGTGGCCCGAGCCGGCCCCCGTCCAGACCGAGACGCTGCTACAGGAGCACGAGGAGTGGCGGAGCGACCGTGAGCGTCGCCAGGTCACACCGCCGGGGGGCGCCGTGCTCTGGAACGGCCTCTACCCGATTCCCCAGGGTGAGACCGCATTCGGATCGGACCCCGAGCTCGGGATCACGATCGGCGAGGAGGACGCTCCGCCGCTGGCCGGCACGCTCAGACGCGAAGGCCAGGTGGTCACGCTGATCCCGGCCGAGGCCGCTCCGGTGCGCGTGCGCCTCACGGACGGCGAGCAGCCGGTTACCGAACCGCTCGTGCTCGAGAACGACCGTTCGGGCAACACGACCTATCTGGCGCTCGGGTCGCTCGGCATGCGCGTGCACTCCGAGCCGGGCACCGACCGGCTCTGGCTGAGAACGTGGGACGAGGACTCTCCCCTGATCGACACCTTCACGCTGCCGGATTACTACCCGGTGAGCGACGAGTGGCGCGTGACCGCGCGCTTCGAGGAATTCGACGAGCCGAGGGTCCTGCGCTTCGCCGATGTCACCGGCGGGCTCATCGAGTACCGGGCGCCGGGCGAGCTCCACTTCCGCAAAGACGGCCGCGAGCACAGCCTCATCGCGACCGCCAGCGAGAACGCTACCTCGTTCTTCATCCTGATGTGGGACTCGACCGCGACCGTGAACACCTATCAGGGCGGTCGATACCTGCGGGCCCCCCTGCCGGACGAGAACGGC
The DNA here is from genome assembly GCA_050050215.1 of Gemmatimonadota bacterium. Lineage (GTDB taxonomy): Bacteria > Gemmatimonadota > Gemmatimonadetes > Longimicrobiales > Gaopeijiaceae > UBA2982. The sequence continues at coordinate 2,136 of JASFUR010000202.1, read as the reverse complement.
TTCACCACGATCGACTTCAACCGGGCGTACAACGCGCCGTGCGTCTTCACGGCCTACTCGGTCTGCGCGTTGCCCCCGTTCGAGAATCGGCTGGGACTGTATGTGAGGGCGGGCGAGCAGCGGCCGGAACATCCGTTCTACGAGGGCGGCCACGAGGTGAGCCAGTAGGCTGAGCACCCGGGGCGCCGCGTGCCCGGCGTTTCAGTCGATCGAACTGTGGAATACCGCCCCCATTCCCGGCCGAGCCCGGCAGCGAAGACCGCTCGCCCACCCCGGGCTCCATGTCAGCCGGAACGGAAGTTGCTTCTCCTTGGTCCAAGAAAGGAGGGCACGCACATGAATCGCCAGAAGACTTGGATGGGCCTCTCGACCGCCGCCTGCACCCTGCTCGCGCTCGCGTGTGGCACCTCGGAGACGCCGGACGACACAGCCTCGATGGAGATGGGAGAGGAGGCGGTCACCGAGACCGCCGAATCCGCGCTGAACGGCATCGACACGACGGCCGAGGCCGTCTGGGAACATCTCCAGGACGTGGCATACACGAGCAACTGGGATCTCTGGCCGGAGACCGATCCGTACTACGAAGGTCAGGAGCCGCACGGCATGCTGCTCACGACCTACGTCAACGACGCGGCCCTCGAAGGCATCCAGCCCATGATGAGCGGTGATGCGGACGAGATGCCGCTCGGTGCCGTCATCGTGAAGGAGAACTACCAGCCGGACTCCACCCTGGCGTCGGTCACGGTCATGTACAAAGCCCGGCAGTATGACGCCGAGCACGGGAACTGGTTCTGGATGAAGCGCGCTGCCGACGGGAGCGTGCCAGCCTCCGGGCACGTCGGGTCATGCATCGACTGTCACGAAGACGGGCCCGACTATCTCATGGGCCGCATGAAGGACGCGCGCACCGAGATGTGATGTAGGGACTGCGCGGCGGGTCCTACCCCGTATTCTGCAGCCCCCGCGCGATCCCGTTCACGGTCGACAGAAGCGCATCCAGAAGGGGGCCGGTCGGACGATCCTCGGCGCGCCACCGTCCGAGCAGGTCGACCTGCAGGAAGTTCATCGGGTCGACGTAGGGATTCCTGAGACGGATGGAGCGCTGGAGGGTCGGGTCGGTGTCGAGCAGCTCGGTGCCGCCACGGATCTCGAGCACGGCGGACACGGTGCGGTCGTACTCGCCGCGGATCGCGTCGAAGATCGCATGTGAATCGGATGGGGCGAGAGGCTTGTAGAGGGCAGCGATCTCGAGGTCGGCCTTGGCCAGCACCATCTCCACGTCACCCAGCAGCGCATCCAGGAAGCGCCACTCCGACGCGGCTTCGCGTAGCAGCTCGAGGCCGTGCTCATCACGTGCAGCTTCCAGGCCCGCACCCAAGCCGTACCATCCGGTGAGGATCGCGCGGCACTGCGTCCACGAGAACACCCAGGGAATCGCACGCAGATCCTGGACTCCGGCTCCCGAACGACGTGAGGCCGGCCGCGACCCTATCGCCATGCGCTCGATGACGTCGATGGGCGTGCCGGCGCGGAAGTACGCCTTGAAGCGCTCGTCCTCGTAGACGAGCGACCGGTAGGCGTTGCGGGCCGTCTCGGCCATCGTGTCGGCGACGGCTCTCCACTCCGCCCTCGGCCCCTCACCCGTGTCCTCGACCGTGCGCAGCACGATGGAGCCGAGCATGCGCTCCAGATTCCGGAGCGCGATCTGGGGCAGGCCGTACTTCGCATCGATGACCTCGCCCTGCTCCGTCAGCCGGAGCCGTCCACCGATGGACGCCGCGGGCATAGCCGAGACCGCCCGGTGAACGGAGCCGCCCCCGCGCGAGACGGTGCCGCCCCGGCCGTGGAAGACCGTGAGCGTGACCCCGTGGCGGGTGGCCGCCCTCGCCATCCGCTCGAGCGCCTGCTGCAGCGCCCAGCGTGCCGACGCGATGCCGCCGTCCTTGTTCGAGTCCGAGTAGCCGACCATGACGATCTGTCGGTTGTCGCGGCGCGCCAGGTGCGGGCCGACGACCGGGTCCGTGAAAATGCGGTCCAGCGCTTCTTCGGCTCGCTCGAGGTCCGGCACGGTCTCGAAGAGCGGAGCCACGTCCAGCGGCAGATCGTCGGCCGGTCCGAGCCCTGCGACGGCCGCCA
>JASFUR010000201.1:0-6473 GCA_050050215.1 Gemmatimonadota bacterium | reverse complement strand
CCAGGTCGTGGCCCGGCAACGCGCTCGAGTAGTCGGGAGCGCCGTCGCGCACCGTAGCGTCGATCCAGCCCTTCGCCTCGGCCAGCGGCGCCTCCGGCAGCGGCAACGCACGGAACGCCATGCGCTCGGGAAGCACCCCGGTGATCGGCAGGACGTGGAGCACCCCTGCGTCGGACGCGACCCAGAAGGCTCCGTCGACCGACTCGGGCGCCCCCTCCCCCGCATCCATCCAGAACAGGTGCTGCGGCAACTGGAGGTATCCGGCCGGCGCGGGTGGCCGCGGCTCGCCCGCCGGGGCGCCCTCGACCAGATACCGCGTAGCGGCGGTTTCCAGCAGGTGGAGCCGGCGCCCCGAGCGCGCGAAGTGCACGGCGTGGAAGAGGAGCGCGCCGAGCTCGCGCGCGGCTTCGTCGGGAGCGTCGGGAGCCTGCAGGTCGCGCACGAAGTCACCCACGGCCCCGAGCGTGACGAAGATCCCCGGGAGCTGAGGGTCGACGTCCCGGCCGGCCGCCTCCTCGTCCATTTCACGCACGAGCCGCTGGATCGCGTCCTCGTCGGGAAACGCGATCTCGAACGGAGTCACGCGCGCGTAGTCGTCGTGGAGGGACATGGGGGCCGGAAGCTAAACGATCCGCTCGGCATGCGCCTCGGACTGCAGCACCCGAGGTGACCCCGACGGGCGCAGCATCCCCTTCAGTCCCTCCCACCAGCCACGCCGACGCACCAGAACCAACTCCACATCCTCTTCCTCGAAGTCGGGTCCCTCGATCCACACGAAGTGCACGTCGCCCAGCTCGGCCGGCCGCCGGATCCGGTACCGGTGTCCGCGCCAACCGAGCTCGAGGGCGGACACGCGCTCGAACGCCTCGCCGTCCCACGACTCCTCGAGATAGAGGCCGCCTTCCACGACGAAGACCCCACCGCCCAGGTCCTCTCCGCGCTGGTAGTACCACGGATCGAACGGCTGGCCCTCCTGCCGCTTGAACAGCTCGTCCGCCGCGTAGTCGGCGTCCTCCAGCGCGTCGTCGCCGGCGAGCGACTCCAGGTGGTGTCTGAGCTCATGGGTCAGCGTCTCCCACAACTCCTCGTCCCAGTCGAAGTCGGCGTCGCGCTCCGCCAGCTCTCGGAACGAGCCCCAGTAGAGCGCGATGGTCGAGCGGGTCGTGTCCGGTCCTCCGTAGTCCGAAGGATGCTCCTCGGTCAGGCACTCCCCGAGCGTGACGACGCCGGGAAGCGTGGGGTGGCGCACCGCATCCCGGACGATCGTGAGCCCGTCGACGCCCTCTCGGTACTCCCCGGGGATCTCGTCGAAGGCTTCTCGCGCGGCGCGCTCGAAGTCCCGGAAGCGCATGGCTACTCGGTTCCCGCGGAGCGGGCCAGCCACTTGTTCAGGGTGATCAGCAGAACGAGCGCGATGCCGAACTGGATGAGCACGGAGCCCACGTTGTAGGCGCTGAAGAGCGTCCAGGTCGACGCGAAGTCCTCTCCACGCGCGCTCCACAGCCACCACCCGGCGAGGATCACCGCTTCGACCATCACGAGCCGGATGGCCCAGTCCCACCAGGCCCCGATGTAAATGTCGGAGCTCTCGTGGTTGATGAACGTCTGCCGCCACTTCGTCACACCGTAACGGAGCACCGCGAACGCGAAGAAGAAGCCCGAGAGCATCAGGCCCACGCCCCACACCCAGTCCTGGTTCTGGAAGAAGCCGAGACGAAGCGCGCTCGGGATCCCGAACAGAAGCCCCGCCGTGCCCACGATCGTGATCGCTCGGCCGCGAGGAATCCCGAGGTCCATCAGGACACGGCTCGCCAGCTCGATCATCGACACGAGGCTCGTCCACGCGGCGAACACGAGCGCGAGGAAGAAGACCGCCTGGAAGAACCTGCCCGCGGGGATCTGCTGGAAGAGCTGAGGCACCCAGATGAAGGTGAGGCCCTCGTTGCCGGCGCCCACGATCTCGCTCGCGGCCTCCGGCATGACGGAGAAGACCGTGCACAGCACCATGATGCCCGCGAGGAGCGACATGGAGTTGTTGCCGAAGCCGATGACGAAGGCGTTGAGCGCCGTGTCCTCCCTGGCGCGCATGTAGACGGCGTATGTGACGACGAGGCCCCACCCGGCGCCGGTGTCCCACGCGTTCTGCGTGAGCGCCTCGATCCAGATGCGGTAGTCGCCGAGCGCCGCCCAATCCGGCGTGAAGAGGAACGCCAGCCCCTCGCTCGCTCCGGGCAATGTCACTGCACGGATGGCGAGCACGATCACAAGCGTGATCAAGCTCGGGATCAGCACCTTGGCGGCGGTCTCGATGCCCCGGACGCCCCTGGACACGACGAAGACCCCCATGCCCATCGCCACGGCGTGCGTCAGCACGGCCCCCGGGGTCGAGTTGAAGCCGTCCCAGAAGGCGCTCGGGGTGGCGCCCGGCACCTCGCCGGTCAGCGTCCCGATGAAGAAGCGAATCGTCCACCCCATCACGACGCTGTAGTAGAACATGATCGCCGTCGCGACGAGCGCGACCCACGCGCCCATCCACGCGAAGCCGGGGCCGAGCGTCTTCACGAAGGCGCCCACCGGACCGCGGCGTGTCCCCTTCCCGATCGCGAACTCCAGGATGAGGAGCGGCACGGACCAGGCGAGCAGGAAGACCGCCCAGGCGACCAGGAAGGAGCCGCCGCCGTTGTTCGCGGCGATCCTCGGGAAGCGCCAGATGTTACCCGTCCCCACCGCCATGCCGAGCATGGCGAGAAGCATCCCCCAACGGGACGTGAAGACTTCGGATCTGGACGCCATCAGCGCCCTCCGCTACTCGAAGATGTAGGCGATCGCCTGGGCGGCCTGCTCCAGCGTCTCAACGGTCAGCGTGGCCAGCGCGTCGAGCTCCTTGAGGGCGTGAACATGCTCCTCGGAGCGCACCAGCACGAGGGGGAGCCCCGAAGCAACTGCGGCGCCCGCGTCCGAGGCGGTGTTCCACTGCTTGTACTTGGGGCCGAAGTAGGCGACGCACATGTCGGCCCGCTGCATGAGGACGCGCGTCCTCAGCGTGTTCACACGAGCGCCCATGAGGTCGCGGTACCGCGGCCCCGGCTGCTCGCCCAGGATGTCCTCGCCGACGGAATCCGAGCGGTCGTGTACCTCCTGCGGCCCGACGATCTCTGCGTCCACGCCGGCCGACTCGAGGTGTCCCCGGAGCTCGTCGCGCCACTCCGAGTGGATCTCACCGGCTGCATAGATGACGATCTCGTCCATCTCTCTTTTCCCCCTCAGGCCAACCGCTCGCGGATCCACTCCACGAGCTTGTCCGAAGCCACCCTCACCTGCTCGAGCGTGTCGCGATCGCGCACGGTCACCGTCTGGTCGTCGACGGTCTGGCCGTCGACGGTGATGCACCACGGCGTGCCGACCTCGTCCTGGCGCCGGTAACGCCGCCCGATCGCTCCCGACTGGTCGTAGAACGCGGGAATGGCCGCCGCTCGGAGGCCCGCCTGGATCTTCTCGGCGATCTCGGGCATGCCGTCCTTCTTCACGAGCGGGAAGACGGCCGCCTTGGTCGGAGCGATCTGCGGGTTGAGCGCCAGCACCACGCGCGTGTCACCCTCGACCTCCTCCTCCTTGTAGGCGTCGGCGAGCACGACGAGCGTGCACCTGTCGACGCCCATGGAGGTTTCGATGACGTACGGGATGTAGCGCTCGTTGCTGACCGGGTCGATGTACTCGAGCCTCTTGCCGGAGTACTCCTGGTGGCGCGACAGGTCGAAGTCGGTGCGGTTGTGGATGCCCTCGAACTCCTTCCAGCCGAACGGGAACTCGTACTCGACGTCGTAGGCCTTCTTGGCGTAGTGCGCCAACTCGTCGGGTCCGTGCTCGTGGAAACGGAGCTTGTCGGGGTCGATGCCGAGATCCTCGTGCCACTTCATGCGGATCTCCATCCACTTCTCGAACCACTCCTCGTCCGTGCCCGGCTTCACGAAGAACTGCATCTCCGCCTGCTCGAACTCCCGCGTCCGGAAGATGAAGTTCCCGGGCGTGATCTCGTTGCGGAACGCCTTTCCGATCTGCGCGATGCCGAACGGGACGCGCTGCCTGGCCGCTCCCTGCACGTTCAGGAAGTTGACGTAGATGCCCTGGGCAGTCTCGGGACGGATGTAGACGGTCGCGGAGGAGTCCTCGACCGGCCCCATGAACGTCTTGAACATGAGGTTGAACAGGCGCGGCTCGGTGAAGGTGTCCTTCTTGCCGCAGGACGGACACTGGCCGCCCTCGACCTCGGGCATGTCCGCCCGGAATCGCCGGTGGCAGTTGGTGCACTCCACGAGCGGGTCGGTGAACCCCTCCACGTGCCCCGAGGCCTCCCAGACGCGGGGGTGCATGAGGATCGCCGCGTCGAGCCCCTCGATGTCGTCGCGCATGTGCACCATCGAGGACCACCAGCGCTCCTTGATGTTGCGCTTGAGCTCGACGCCGAGGGGGCCGTAGTCCCACACCGAGCCGGTCCCCCCGTAGATCTCCGAGGATTGGAAGATGTATCCGCGCCGCTTGGTCAGCGACACGAGTTTGTCCATGAGATCGGCGCTCGCCATGAAAGCCTTGTGTGGTAAGGGTTTCGGAGGCGCGAAAGGTACCGGGGGCCCAGAGGCCGATCAACGGTGTCCGCCCGGGGGCTGAACTCGGGGGAACCGGGAGTGTACCTTGTAGGCTGACGACACTACTGCACCGTCGCGCCGCAGCGACCGAGGAGCGACCGACGATGATCCACTTCACAGACAGCGCTCGAGAGATGGTCCGCACGTATCTGGACCAGAGCGAGGACGAGGAGCTGGCGCTCCGTATCGGCATGAGCGGGAGCTCTGCCTCGCCCAACTTCGACCTCACGCTCGTCGGAGCGTCCGAGCTCGGCGAGGACGAGGTGATGGTCGATGGCGGCGGCTTCGCGGTCTTCGTGAAGAAGGACGACGAGAAGACGCTCGAGGGTGCGACCGTCGACTTCGTGGAGCGCGTCAACGAGAGCGGCTTCGAGGTGCGGCCCATGAAGCAGCGCTCGGGCCCGCGCGAGGCACCGACCGGCCCGATCGCCGAGCGCGTGCGCGAGGTCCTCGAGCAGCAGGTGAACCCCGCGATCGCGTCCCACGGTGGAATGATCGCCCTCGTCGATGTCGAAGAGACCGACGTCTACGTCGAGATGAGCGGTGGCTGTCAGGGATGCGCGCTCTCTCGCATGACCCTACGGCAGGGCGTGGAGCGGATGCTCCGCGAGGCCGTTCCGGAGCTCACCGCCGTCCACGACGTGACGGACCACGCTTCCGGGGACAATCCCTACCTGTAGTAGCGCCGTAGCGCCCCCGGGGCCCCGAAGACTCCGGGACTCCGTGACTCCGGGACCGCTACTCGATTCCGACCTGCTGGAGTCGGGCGGTCATCGCGGACACCAGCCGCTCCCGCGTCACCCGGTCCAGCGATCCCAGCGCATCCAGCGCCTCGGTGATCTCGTCGAACATGCCGAGCATGCTATCGCGCGCGGCGTCCGGTGCCTGGATCTCCAGGACGGGATCGACAGAGGGGTCGGTCGCGCTCGTCACGCCGGGCCGGAAGACGATGTCGTCCTCGTTCTCGACCAGGAAGTCATGCAGGTCCAGCGCCGCGTCGGAGAGCCGCTGTAGCTCTCCGTACGCGAGCTCCCGGGAGGGCTGAGCGGCGACGAAGCCCGAGTCGGCCCGTTCGGTGAGTTGCGCTGCTACCTCCGGATCCACGCCGGCACCCTCCACCGCCTCGACGTACTTGTCGTGGTAGAGCTGCCAGTCGGCGTCGCGGAGACCCTGGGTGAACTGGTCGACGCCCACCCAGAACGCCTCGATTCCCGGATACCGGCTCGCGTTGCCCAGGTACACTCCGGCGAGCCAGTCTTCGTCGGGCCCCTGGGGCGCGTCGGGTACCCGGGTCGCCTCACTCACGTCCGACACCACGGCGGCGATCGCCGTCTCCCCGAGTGACCGCATCTGCGGAAGGAGCTCCTCGGGAATCACGGGCATCACGACGGCAGGCCGAGGGGGCGCATTCCGCTCCTCGAGGCGGGCCTGCAGGATCGGCCATCCCACATACCCGCCCACGCCCAACGCGAGAAGGAGCACGACCAGGAAGATCGGTCCCGAAAGCGAGCGCCGCTTCTTGAACTTCGGCGGCGAAGGCCGGTCTTTGGGGGTTCGCCGTTGCCGTGTCGGCGTGTCGGCGACCGGCGCGACCGCCTCCTCGGCGGCCTCCTCTTCGGCGACGGCCGAGAAGTCCATCACTTCGTCGGGGTCGGGCTCCTCCATCCAGCCGGGAGGCGTGTCGGGCTCGAAAGCCGACATCGGCTCCTCCAGCTGCATCTCGTCCTCGCCCATCGAGAAGCCGGCGGCGGGTGCCTGGAACTCCCTCTCGGTCTCGAGCGGCAAATCCTCCTCGTCCTCCGAGCCCTCGAGCTCGAGGCCGGAGCCGAT
>JASFUR010000200.1:0-6489 GCA_050050215.1 Gemmatimonadota bacterium | reverse complement strand
CTTCCCCGCGGCCGGGGAGACCCGGTCGTGGGCTCGTCGCTCTGCTCGGCTTCACCGCGGCACTGACGCTCCCGAGCGCGCTGGCGGCCCAGGCTCCCCGCCTGGAGATGGATCTCAGCGCGTCCCGGATCTCCTACGATTCCCTGGCGCCGCTGGATGCGCCCTCGGTCTCCCTTCTGGCCGAGTGGCAACGGCCATCGCTGTTCGGGCGGCTCTCCGGGGGTGCCACGAGCTTCCGTGGGAGCGGATGGTCCACGCAGGGCAGGGCCAACCTGGCCGGCTGGCTCTCCCCGTTCGGCATCCTGAGCCCCATCCGACTGGAGCTGGGGGCAGGCGCCGGGGGATCACACCACTCGAGCGGTTTCGACTCGGGTGTCGCCAGCTTGGACGGTCGTGTGCACCTCGTGGGTGGAGGCGCCGGAGCCTGGGGCGGCGTGAGACTGTCCAGGGCGAAGAACTCCTACGACTCGGCGTCGATCGGCGTGATCTCGCCCGAGGCCGGCGCCTGGATGCAGAGTGGGTGGCTACGGGGCATGGTGAGCTACGAGCACACGCGGATATCGGGCGATTCTTATCCCGAGGCGAGCGTAAGCCTGACGCTCACCCGCGGGGCATTGGACGTGTCGGCATACGGCGGCGCTCGGGAATGGCCGGGCGACGCCGGCCTGGGCGACGAGCTCTGGGGTGGAGTGAGCGCCGTCTACTGGGTGACGAGCCACGTCGCTGTCACGCTCTCGGGAGGGAAGTACGCCTGGGACGTGGTGCAGGGACTGCCGGGAGGCGACTTCGTCTCGATCGGGGTACGACTCACTCCCCGCAGGTCTCGCCCCATCCCGCTCCTCGCGACCGCGCCGATCGTGTATACGAGCGAAGACGTCAGCTCGGGTGCGATCGCCTTTGATCTCGACGGCGTCGAGCGGGTGGAGATCGCGGGAGATTGGACCGGGTGGGAGCCCGTGCCGATGGCCCGGGACGTGGCGGGGCGGTGGGTGCTGCCGGCGGAGTTGGCTCCGGGCACGTACCGTTTCAATCTGCGCATCGACGGCGAACGATGGATGGTTCCGGAGGGTTTCGTGACCATCGATGACGGCTTCGGCGGAACGGTCGGCCTCCTGATCGTGTCCGACTCCGACACGGGGATGTGACCGGATGGCGATACTACGAGTGTTCACGTCGGAAGATGGAATCGACTGGACCCGAGCCTGGGATTCGGCCATGAATGGGCCCATGAAATACATGACATGCCTGCTGCTCGCGGCGGTGATGCCTTTGGCGGCGTCGGCGCAGCAGGATGCGGTCACACGCCTCAACGAGGTGCTACCCGCCGATCTGGCGACGCGCGTCGTCGCGCAGGTGGAGCATGCCCGGGAGATGGGGCTGCCCGTGCAGGCCGTGGCGAACCTCGCCCTCGAAGGTGTGGCCAAGGGCCGGAGCGCCGACGAGGTACTGGCCGCCGTGGAATTGCTGGTCGTCGACATGGGAAGGGCTCGAGAGGCGCTCGCCTCGGACGACCGACCCGTCGCACCGGGCGAGATCGAAGCCGCCACGACGGCACTTCGGATGGGCGTCGACGGATCCGACGTCGCCGAGCTGGCCCGCTCAGGACCTCCAGGACGAAGCCTCGCCATCCCGCTTCTCGTGATGGGTGGCCTCGCACAGCGCGGGCTTCCCTCGGACCAGGCGCTGCAGGCCGTCAGCGAACGGCTGGCCGCCCGGGTCGGTGACGCCGAGCTGCTCGGCACGTTCGGAGCGCCGGGGTTGGGTGGACAGAACCCCGGGGTCGGACCGGGAGGTGCGAATCCGGGCGCAGGCGGTGGCCGAGGCGCGGGCGCCGGAGGGGCCGACGTTCCCACGGGCCCTCCCGACGGCGCCGGTAGGCCTCCTGCCGGTCGCGGACGCGGGAACGCCAACGCCAACGGCCCTCCGGGAGCCTGACCCGCAGTTTGGCGGTCGGCCTCCTTTACACTGGGGGCGCCTCCTTCTAGCCTCGGCGGCATCATGCCGCCCTCCGCCTCCGCCCCGCTCCCCGAGTGGGCCCCTCACGACGCCGTCTGGACCGCCTGGCCCAGTCATCCCGAGTTGTGGCAAGACAACCTGGACGGGGCGCGCCGCGAGATCGCCGACATGCTCCGCGTCGTCGCGGACAACGATCCCCGCGCCTTCCTCGCGCAGGGGGAAGCCCTGTGCGTGCTCGTGGCGAACGGGGAGGCCGAGCAGAGCGCCCGCGCCGCGCTCGCGGGACTCGGTGCCACCATCACCCGTCGCCCGTTCGGCGACATCTGGCTTCGCGACACCGGTCCCGTCTTCACGGAAGTGGACGGCGCGTTCGTGGGGGTCGGTTTCCGGTTCAACGGCTGGGGCGGGAAATACCGGCTCGAAGGCGACGAGCAGGTGGCCGAGCACGTGTGCGAGCTCGCGCACGCTCGTCTCGTCCAGCATGACTGGGTCCTCGAGGGCGGCGCGATCGAAGGGGACGGGACCGGGACCTTTCTCACGACCCGCCAATGCGTCCTGAATCCGAATCGCAACGCCGGGTTGAGCGAGGCCGATGCGGAGCGTCTCCTGGCGGAGGCGCTCGGGGCCGAGCGTGTGATCTGGCTGGACGACGGCTTGCTGAACGACCACACGGACGGCCATGTCGACAACGTGGCCCGCTTCGTGGCCGAGGGCCGAGTCGTGACGATGGAGCCGTCCGGTGAAGACGATCCCAACACGGATGTCTACACAGAGGCCACGGCCACGTTGGAGAAGGCCGGCCTGGACGTCGTTGCGGTACCCTCGCCGGGACGCGTCACGGACGCGGAAGGCGCCGTCTTGCCGGCCAGCTACATGAACTTCTACATCGCCAACACCACCGTCGTGGTCCCGACGTACGGCACGCCGTACGACGAGCCCGCGGTCGAGACCCTGAAGCCGCTCTTTCCAACCCGGAAGGTCGTCGGCCTGCGCGCGAACCATCTGCTGACGGGCGGAGGCTCCTTCCATTGCATCACACAGCAGCAGCCCGCTCCCTGACCCCGGAAACGACATGAGCCGAGTGACGGTCGCAGCCATCCAGACCAGCTTCACGGACGTCATGGACGACGACATCGCCCGCGTCGCCGCTCTCGTCGACGAGGCGGCGGACCAGGGCGCACAAGTCGTCCTCCCGCCCGAGCTCTTCCAGGGGCACTACTTCTGCCGCACCGAGGACGAGGACTTCTTCGCACGCGCTTTCCCTGCTGGCGAGCATCCGGCGGTGCAGGCGATGCGGGAGGTCGCGGAACGCCGTGGCGTGGTGGTGCCGGCGTCGTACTTCGAGCGGGACGGTCAGCACTACTACAACAGCATCGCCATCGTGGACGCGGACGGCTCCGTTCTGGGGACGTACCGAAAGAGCCACATCCCGGACGGCCCCGGCTACGAGGAGAAGTTCTACTTCCGCCCGGGCAACACCGGGTTCCGGGTCTGGCCGACGCGCTTCGCCCGTCTCGGCGTGGGCATCTGCTGGGACCAGTGGTTCCCGGAGTCGGCGCGTGCGATGGTCCTGATGGGTGCCGAGCTGCTCTTTTATCCGACGGCGATCGGCTCGGAGCCAGAGGACCCCGGGCTCGACACACGCCGCCTCTGGCAGCGAGCGATGCTCGGCCATGCGGTCAGCAACCTGACCCCCATCGTGGCTGCGAACCGCGTGGGCACGGAAGGGGGTCAGACCTTCTACGGCCACTCGTTCGTATGCGACCACTTCGGAGACATCCGCGCGGAGCTCCCGGCCGGCGAAGAGGGCGTCATCGTGTACGAGCTCGACCTCGAAGAGGCGGCCAAGCGGCGCGCCGCATTCGGCTTCTTCCGGGACCGTCGACCGGACCTCTACGGTCGGCTCGTCGTGGACGAGTAGCGCCGAGTCGTTTGCGGGCGGCCAACCCTTCCCGGGGACCCCGCATCCATTACGATACCGCCGAAAACCGGTCGTATCCCGTCCAGATCAGGTGCCGATGGAGACCGAGACCAAGAGCCTCGACATCGAGGTCATACAGCAGAAGATCAAGCAGGAGAGCGCGTTCGTGGAACGGCTCCTGACCCAGGTGAGCCAGGTGATCGTCGGTCAGAAGACCATGGTCAACAGGCTGCTGGTCGGGCTCCTCGCGGACGGGCACGTCCTCATGGAGGGCGTGCCGGGCCTGGCCAAGACCCTCACGGTCAGAACGCTGGCCCGCGCGATCCACACGACGTTCCGCCGCATCCAGTTCACGCCGGACCTCCTGCCTGCGGACTTGATCGGGACGCTCGTCTACGACCCGAAGGACCAGGAGTTCAAGACGAAGAAGGGGCCGATCTTCGCGAACATCATCCTCGCGGACGAGATCAACCGCTCGCCCGCCAAGGTGCAGTCCGCGCTGCTCGAGGCAATGCAGGAGCACACCGTGACGATCGGCGAGCACAGCTACCCGCTCGACGACCCGTTCCTGGTGCTGGCGACGCAGAACCCCATCGAGCAGGAGGGCACGTACCCGCTGCCGGAGGCGCAGGTCGATCGCTTCATGCTGAAGCTGGCGGTCGAGTATCCGACCGACGAGGAAGAGCTCCTCATCATGCGTCGGATGTCGACGGGCTCGCCGCCCGAGATCGAGCCGGTCGTGACGCCCGAGGAGATCGTGAGGGCCCGCTCGGCGGTAGAGATGATCTACATGGATTCGCAGGTCGAGCGGTACATCGTCGACCTCGTGCTGGCGACGCGCGACCCGAAGAAGTACGGGCTGCGAGACCTCGACGACCTGATCGGCTTCGGGGCTTCGCCGCGAGCGACGATCTGCCTGGCGAAGACCGCGAGGGCGCACGCCTTCCTGCAGCACCGGGGCTTCGTGACGCCCGACGACGTGCGCGCCATGGCGATGGACGTGTTCCGTCACAGGGTGCTCGTCACCTACGAAGCCGAGGCGGAGGAGGTCACACCCGAGGACATCGTCCAGCGGGTGCTCGACCGGGTCGAGGTGCCATAGAAGTCCGGGAGCCCAGGCCATGATCCCAAGGGAGATCCTCAAGCAGGTTCGCCGGATCGAGATCTCCACCCGAGGCCTCGTGAACGAGGTCTTCTCGGGCGAATACCACTCCGTCTTCAAGGGACGGGGGATGAATTTCGCCGAGGTCCGGGAGTACCAGTACGGGGACGACGTTCGCAGCATCGACTGGAACGTGACGGCGCGGGCCGGCGCTCCGTTCGTGAAGATCTTCGAGGAGGAGCGGGAGCTCACGGTCATGCTCCTGGTGGACGTCAGCGCGTCGGAGGACTTCGGCACGCGTGACCGTCTCAAGGCCGAGGTGGCGGTGGAGATCTGCGCGCTCCTCGCCTTCAGCGCGATCAAGAACAACGACAAGGTCGGGCTGATCATCTTCTCCGATCGGGTGGAGAAATTCGTGCCTCCCCACAAAGGCCGGCGACACGTGCTGCGCGTCCTGCGGGAGCTGCTCTACCACGAGCCGGAGGGCACGGGGACCGACATCGCGGCCGCGCTCGAGTACCTGGCGCATATCCAGCGCAAGCGCGCGGTCACGTTCCTCGTGTCCGACTTCCGGGACGAGGGCTTCGAGAAGGCGCTCTCCGTGGCGGGTCGGAGGCATGACTTGATCGCGGTCCGGCTCGAGGACACCCGGGAGGAGGAGCTGCCACCCCTCGGCCTGATCGAGCTCGAGGATCCGGAGAGCGGCCAGCGGGTCGTCGTGAACACGTCGAGCGAGATGTTCCGCGACGCGTTCCGGAAGGAGAACGAGCGACGCGCGGCCGCGCTCGACCGGACGCTCAAGCGGAGCAAGGTCGACACCATCGACATTCGCACGGGTGAGCCCTACGTGAAGCCGCTCATGCGCTTCTTCCGGGAGCGAGCCCGGAGGCAGCGATGAGGATCGGCTGGTGGGCGCACGGGCGCCGGTGCCGTCGCGTCGGGCGTGGGGTGGCCCTCTGGTTTGCCGTGCTCGCGGTGGCGCTCGCTGCGTCGGCAACACCGGTCGCCGCACAAGCCACCCTCCGGACGACGGTCGATACGACGGTCATCACCGTGGGCGACCGCGTCACGATGACGATCTCCGTGGAGCACGCCTCCGGCGCCAGCCTCCAGCTGGCGGATTCGGTCGACGCCGCGCCGTTCGAGATTCTGGATGCCCGTGCGCTTCCGGACGAGACGGTGGAGGACGGCGTGCGGTCGACGCTGGAGCTCACGTTCACGGCGTTCGAGCTCGGTGAGCTGCAGATCCCGCCGGTGACCGTCGATCTGGTCGCCGCCGACGGCACCGTCGAGCCGTTGGAGACCGACCGGTACGGCATCGAGGTCGTCAGCGTCGGCGCGGACGAGTCGGGCGACATCCGGGGGATCCGGGGCCCGCTGAGCATTCCCATCAGCTCGTGGGTCATCGCCCTCTGGTTGATCGTGCCGTTGCTGATCGCTGTGATCCTCTATTTCGTGGCACGAAGGTTCCGCTCCAGGGCCGACGACGCGCCTCGGCCGGCGCTCGGCC
>JASFUR010000199.1:0-6494 GCA_050050215.1 Gemmatimonadota bacterium | reverse complement strand
CCGCCAGCACCGTGGGCGCGGCGATGCACCCGTACCGCCTCACCGCGCTCAGCTCGTCGGTTGCCCCGAGCTCCACGCCGGGTACTACCGTAGCGGCTCGGATCGCGCACCCTTCGGTGGGAGATCCACAGGCCGAGTGGGACACGCATCTGCGCACCCTGGAAGGTGAATTGGTGTCTCGAGCGCGCGGGACGCTCGGGGTCGCGGCCGCGGCGCGGGCTCCCGCGGCCACCACCGCCGCGGCCACACCCGAGGTCGGGGACGTCAGGACTTTCCACGTCTATGCGGGGGGAGCCGCCTACGAGGACGTCACGGCCCAGGCGAGGTACATAGGCGAAGAGGCGGCGATCTTCATCGACCAGGACGCGCCCTCGGGGGGCTTCAACGTGCTGGATATCGAAGCGCTGGCCAGCCGGTTCGACGACGTCATCTATCCTGTGGACACGGGGGTCTTCGGGGCGCCATCGGACCTGGACCAGAACGGCCGCGTGATCATCCTGTTCACGCCGGTCGTCAATGGCCTGACCGAGCCGGGCGCGTCGGGATTCGTCGGCGGCTTCTTCCACGGAAACGACCTACTCCCCGAGAACAGCAACAGCAATGCGGGCGAGATCTTCTATGCGCTTGTGCCGGATCCGACCGGTCGTTTCTCGGATCCGAGGCCGAAGGATGCCGTGCTCGAGGTCGTGCCGGCCGTTCTCGCGCACGAGTTCCAGCACATGATCCACTTCAACCAGCGGTACCTCTCGCTGGATGGCGGCCAGGAGGCCCTCTGGCTGTCGGAAGCGCTCGCGCAGATGGCGGAGGAGCTCGTGGCGCGCGCGTACGACGAGCTGGGTGACGCCGAGTCGGCGGAGATGTTCCGGAGTGGTGCGCGGGTGCGCTCACGTCGCTATCTGGGTGACACCGCCGGTACGAGCGTCATCGTCAGCACGGGACAGGGCTCCCTGACGGAGCGCGGGGCGGGCTTCCTGCACCTGCTTTACCTCACCGACCACGAGGGGTCGGGCCTCCTCGGTCGGCTGACCAGGACGACCCGGACGGGCGTGGCCAACGTGGAGTCCGAGGTCGGCCGGGAGTGGTCTGACATCCTGGCCGACTGGTGGGCCGCGACCTACCTGGACGGGACGGTCGGGGAGGCCGGCTGGCTGTCGTATCCGGGCCTCGACTTGCGCGGCTACCTGGAGGCGCCGTTCCCGCTCGTGCCCCGGACACTCGGGCCCGGGAGCGCGATCGAGGACGGGCTGCTGTGGTCGTCTTCGGCGAAGTACTACTTGCTCGCTCCGGACCCGTCCGGCTCCCTCACGGTCCGCTTGGGCGGCGAGGCCGGTGGACCGAGTGGCGCGCAGTCCGTGCTGCGCCTCCGGGTCGTGAGGGTATCATGAGCCGCCGCTCCGGTACGGTCATGAATCCTGGAGCCGCGACCGACGTAGTGGCGGAGGGTGTCGTCGCGTCGACATCCTGGAGTGCCCACGTTCCCCCGAATCCGACCCATGCGCTGTTCGACCTGCGGTGAGCCCCTCCAGCCGGGATCGGTCCGGTGCCCCACGTGCGGTACGTCCACGCCGGTGGGCATGGCCGTAGTGAGACCCGCCGGAGTCCGGCGCTGCCCGCGATGCTCGTACCAGGGAGAGGGGATCCCCTATTTCCGGCGTGGCGGACACATCGCCATGCTCCTGGGCATCTCCCTGTTCACCTACGGATTCGGGGGCCTGGTGTACTGGCTCGCGCGCCGCAAGCACCTCGTGTGTCCGCGCTGCGGACTCGGGTGGGAGAATGCCTCCAGGGTCCTGTCGCTCACGGGGGGCGAGCCCGAGCAGAGGGCCGTGGAGGAGCAGCCGGACGAACGGCTGCCTCGGGGAGGGATCAAGCGCCGACTCCTCGGGATCGCCATGGTGTTGGCCGGCACGCTCATGCTCGTCGGCGGGGTCGTGGAGGCGGAGGGGGCGATGATCGCGCTCGGATCTCTCGTCGGTGGCGGAGGATCCCTCTCGTTCTACTGGGGCTGGCACGATCTCCAGGAGCGTCGCAAGGCCATCATGCAGCGGATCCAGCGGAAGATCCTGCGACTGGCCAAGGCCAAGGGCGGCACGCTCACCGTGACCGAGGTCGCCGCCGACATCAACCTGGGGCTTCCGGCAGCCGAGAAGATTCTCACGTCCATGGACGACGGGTTCCGGGTCCGCTCGGAGATCTCCGATCAGGGCGTGATCTACTACGAATTTCCAGAGCTGCTGCACCGCAAGGAGCTCGGACCCGGCGACTGACGAATTGAGGAAGCCGACGGCAGTGGTACAGTGCGCCACTACCAAGCCGACGCTATTGTTGTGTCCGATGTCGGGGGGCGCTTAACTTGAATTATTGTCCCTCCCGCAGCCTTGTCCGCATCCAGGAATACCCAGTACCGAAAGGGTTCGGTATGTCATTAGCGAAAGTCCTCCGCTTGGAGGACTACCGCGGCAAGCGTTCGCAGCGCCTGCGGCTCTCTGACCGGCTCTACAGCGCCGATCCGCAGCGCCTGGCGATCTTCCGCTATCTGACGGAGATCTCCCATCTTTGTGAGGCGGAGCGAGTCGCCACGGTATGGGTGGACGAGTACGGCCAAGGCGCCGTGCATCCGCACGTGGTGCTGGACCACCTGATGGATCGTCCCCGGCGCTACTTCTCCACGGAGCCGCTGCGTCGCGCGTGGGAGCTGGGTGTGCCGGGAGCGATCGACGCCCTGTCGGAGGTCGGCTCCTCCGTGCCGGCGACGTTCGCGATCTCGCTCGGCAGCGACGGCATGCGCGCCTGGTTCCTGCTGGCCGAGTCGGCCGCCGGCCGCCCGCTGTTGCAGCCGGCCGTGCGCGATCGTCTGATGTTCCTCGCCGGTGAGTGCGCCGCCGTGCTGCTGCACCGTGAGCTCGACCAGGTGATGCCCGACGAGGAGGAGGGTGAGGGCGCAGCGTTCCCCGCCTGGCCCATTCTGAAGGACCTCGAGGGCCGTGAGACGGACGAAGAAGCCGGACGCAGGATCGCACAGAGGTTCGTCGTGGGTCGGGTCGCTCGCGTGCTGATCGACGAAGACCTCGTCATGGCCCCCGAGCGGGTTCAGGAGCAGGTCCGAAGGGCCCGGACGGAGTTGCCGCGGACGTGGGACTCGGACGATCCGGAACAGCGCGAGGTCGGCATGTGGCACCGCGTGCTCGATGCGTTGGAGCGCGGGGAACTGAACGAGTTGGCCGAGCGTCTTCTCGAGCTGGGTGACGTCGTGCAGCAGCAGGGCCACCTGAACGGAGCCTTGGAGCTGTATACCTGCGCACGGGAGGTGGCGACCGCCATTCGTGCACCCCGCGTCGTCGCCGAAGCGGCACGGTACAGTGGAAGCCTGATGCGCCGTCGCGGTGACAGGACGGAGGCCGAGGCGACGTTCGAGCGTGCCCGCGAGATCGCAGAGGTCGCTGGCCTCCGGGATGTCGTCGCCCGTTCGATGGTGGGACTCGCCCTCGTCCATCAGGACGCGGGCAACATGCCCCGAGCGAGGAGCAGCCTCGAGGAGTCGCTGGCGATTGCCGAGGAGTCGGGCGATCGGGACTCGGTCGGGATGACCCACCACGCGCTGATGAGTCTGGAGCAGCTCTGTGGAAATCACACGCAGAGCCTTCGACACGGCTGGCTGGCGGTTGCGAAGTACGAGTGCCCGGACCGTCGGACCCGCGGCATGGCGGCATTGGCGGCCGCGCTTCTCGACTATGGCGACCACGAAGCCGCGGAGGATGCGTGGTCACTGGTCGCGGACACGGCGAAGGACCGGTATTACCTCACGTATGCGCACGACGCTTTGTCCCACCTGGCCGCCCTCGAGGGCGACCGCGCACGCTTCGAGCGTCACTCCTCTCTCTGCGACGCGCTGGGATGGGAGGCGAACGCCGGCTACGCGAAGGCGGAGATCCTGTACTACCGTGGCCTGAGCTACCGTGCCCTAGGGGAGCTCGACGAAGCGCGCGAATGGTTGGAGCGCGCCGTGGCGTTCGCCGAGGACCAGAGCTACAACCAGGTGGTCTTCAATGCCGAAGAGGCCCTCGGATCTCTGGAGACGGATCCGCAGCAGCGGTCCACATCCGAGGTCGAGGGCCCCGCGGCTCCCGCCGCACCCCCTGAGCTCCGCGATGGCCTCAGGACGATGCGGCGGGAGCTAGCACTGGCAGGAAGCTAGACTCAGTTCCCGGGATCGGGGACATAGTTGCCCGGATCCGGAACGTAGTTGCCCGGGTCCGGAACGTAGTTGCCGGGATCAGGGACGTAGTTGCCCGGGTCCGGGACGTAGTTGCCCGGGTCCGGGACGTAGTTGCCGGGATCAGGGACGTAGTTGCCCGGGTCCGGGACGTAGCTGCCCGTATCGGGCCCCGCGATCGACGTATTGCAGGCGGCCACGCCCAAGCTCAGTAGAGTCGCGAGAATGGCGTTGCGCAGGTTGCTCATGGTGGCTTCCTTGGTGGGTGGCACACACCCAGCGATCCGAGAGGACCGAGGGGCTTGGCCGCAGTGGCGTTGCTTCGACGTCTGAACTTTCCAGACGCCCGCCCGGCGCGTAGTATCACTTTGCGCGTGGGGTATACCATTTTCGAAGATCATGCCGCTGGTCACCGTTCTCACAGCCGATCCGAAGGTCCGATCCTCGGTCAGAGGACCCCTTCCGGACGGCTACACGGTCGCGCCGACGCGGTCGTGGGAGCGCCTCACATGGTTGATTCGTGAGCGACCGTCGACGGCCGTCGTCGTCGACTCGGGGGCCCTCCCGGAGGATCTGACGGAGGACCTCGCGGTAGGGGAGCTGAGGCGGCGTTTTCCGAGCCTCGCCATGTTGTTCGTAGTGCGGCCGGGTGCGGATCCCGTCTCCCTGTTCAGGCTCGGGCGCGCGGGACTGGCAAGTCTGGTCCTGCTCCCGCTCGACAGCATCGAGGAGGACCTGGCGCGGGCCCTGCGGACGGCGCTCCGCAGTGGCACTATGGCGATCGTGACGCGGACGCTCAGCCCGTTCATTCCCGGCCGTGAGTTGTTCGCGGTGACCAGCGCGCTCAACGGAGCGCTCCGGGGATGGGGCACGGAGGACGTTGCAGCTCACTGCGGGCTCACGAGACCGCACCTGAGTGTGCGGCTGAAGGCCGTGGGACTGCCCTCCGCCGGGCATCTGCTCATTTGGGCCAAGCTGCTTCACGCCGGTCGCTGGCTCACCGATCCGGGCCGTAGCGCCGAGAGCATCTCGCGACAGCTGGAGTACTCCAGCGGAGCCGCCTTCCGCCGGGCACTGGGCACGTACGTGGGAAGGACTCCCACCGAAGTGAAGGAGGCCGGTGGGCTCAGGTGCGTCCTCGGCTGCTTCCTTGACGCATGCGGCCTCGGCGATAGCGTTGTCTTCGAGCGCTTGGTCGCATGATCGCACAACCCTTCACACGAGAGGCACACCCGGCTTGAGAGACTTCACTGACGCGGAGGGCCGGCGTTGGACCGCCTCGGCTCGCGAAGAGAAGGGGACGGACTACAAGGGCCGGTTCCATCTGGTGCTCACGCCTCAGGATGGAGAGGGCGACAGCGTGGCTCTCGAGGACGTGCGCTGGAACAGCGAGCGCACGGCGGGTCGGACGCTCGATACGATGTCCGAAGTGGAGCTCAGGCGGCGGCTGAGGTCGGCACTCGGAAGAAGCCGCTCGCTGCGAGGCTAGAGCGGAAGGTCAGTCGGAGCCGGCACGTGTGGGGATCTCGATCCACTGGCCGGTGACGATCCTGTCGGGCTCGATTCTGGGGTTGGCCGTGAGGAGCTCATCCACGGTGAGCCTGTACCGGCTGGCGATCACGCTCAGGTTCTCGCCCGGCGTGACCTGATGGCGATTCGCCGCAGCGGTGCGCGCCGCGGCCCCCGCGGTCACCTCCGCGTCCACCACCTGCAGGGCGGGCACACGATCCGGTGCCCGCTGGAACGAGGCCAGGAGGACACCGATCTGGTTCTCGGCTCGCTTGGCGCGTGTCGTCGATCGCGCGCCATTCACCAGGAGGGAGAACGCGAGGCGCTCGCCGTCCTTGGAACGCACGATTCCCGAGAGCGCCGAGACTCCCTCGATGGTCCCGGTCTTGGCTCGGAGGTTGCCGGCGGCAGCCGTGCGGTACATCCGGCCCAGGCCGCGTCGCTGGCCAGCTTCGGGCAATGACTCCCAATACGGCCCCCAATTGGGGTCGTCGCTCATGTGCTGGAGCACCGATACGAAGGTGGTCGCCCTCACCCGGTTCCCCTCCGACAGCCCGGAGCCGTCCATCTGGACCACCCCGGTCAGGTCGACCCCCATCTCCGACAGGGCGGCCCGCACGGACCTGGCTCCCGCATCGGTGGAGCCCTCGCCGGTGACGGAGCGGGCGAGCGTCCGGAAGACCAGCTCCGCAAACAGGTTGTTGCTCTGGCGGTTGATGACCTCGATGTAGGCGCTGAGAGGCTCCGAGACGTGCCGGGCGAGAACCCTCGC
>JASFUR010000198.1:0-6494 GCA_050050215.1 Gemmatimonadota bacterium | reverse complement strand
TCCCCGTGATCGCGTGCTCGAGCGCACGGAATGCACCGCGGAAGGGACGGGCGGCGAACGTCCGGTAGACGACGATGCGAACGTCGCGATCCGAGTCCTCCGCCATATCGAGGAGCCGTCGATAGGCTCCGGACGAGCCGAGCGCTGCGAGCGTCGTGGCGGCGCGTCTCCTGATGCGGGCGTCGGCGTGGTCGGCTGCGGCACCGACGATCTCCGTGAACTCCGGTCGTTTGAGTCGACCGGCCAGGTCCAGGCCGGCCAGGACGACCTCCCTGTCGGAGGAGTCGAGCATCCTGGAAAGGCTGTGCGGCCACTCCGTGAAGAGGCTGTCGAGCGCGCCCTCCACCGCCGGCCGCGTCGCGTCGTTGCCGAGCCGGTTCGTCCAGGTGAGCACCTCGCGCACGGCATCCGGACGGAGCTCGCGGAGCAGGACGTCCATGCTCTCGGTGCTGGGAGCGACGGCCCCGTCCTCCAACGCGTGGAAGAGCTGTGACAGGGCGCCCGGTTGGGAAATGCTGCCGCGTAGCTTGTCGAGCGCCTCCTTCTGTGACGTCGTGAGGTCGACGGCGTTCCGAGATGCGTCACGTACTCCCTCGACCAGGCGAGCGACGGCCTCGAAGCGACCCGCGCCGAGCAGCTCGGGGAGGAAGTCCCTGAGGACCCCGATCGTCTCGGAGCGCACAGCGGATTCGGGTCTGAGCTCGAGGACGTCGAGCAGCACCTCGAGCGCGCCGAGGGCCAGGTCCCGGTTGTACTCCCGGTCGATGGCCGACTTCAGGTATTCGATCTCGCGCTGGTCGAGGAAGTACAGCGTCGAGTCGAACTCCTCGAGTCGCACCACGGTTCGGTCCGGCGCTGTCGCGACTTCACTGCGTACCGTCTCCCGCACCGAGTCGGGAGACGCCGTCGGCACGGACGGCGAGGGCGCGATGCGTGGTCCGGCCGGAGCCGTCCCGGTCGCCGTGGCCGTCGAATCGGGTTGTGGCCCTTCCTCCTCGCTGCGCAGCTCTCCCTGGACCACGTACCTGACGTAGTGAAGGTCCGCGCGGAAGAGCGCCGTGAGGAGGTCCGGGCCGTCTCGTTCGGGCGCGTGCTGCGTCGCGGAGACCGCCGCGAGCACGAGCTTGATCTCCTCGAGCTCGGCTCCGGGGTGGACGATCAGCTGCCGGATGCCCGCTTCGGTGAGCGCGGAGACGAGTCCTTCTTCGTCGTCTCCCGCCGCCGACACCACCGCGGCGTCGAGCACGATCCCCTCGGGCCGCACCTCGAGGACCAGTTGGGGCATTCTCGTCCAGACCGGGGCGAACGCGGCCTGGAGCGCCGCCTCGGTCTCCCGCAGGGAGTCCGGGCCCGCACCCAGGCGCCGGCGCCGGAGCACCGTGCGGGCGGCCTGGAGCAGCACGTGGACGACGCGGTGCTCCTCGGTCATCGGCTCCGACGGTGGGCCCGAAGCGGCCGGGGTCATCTCGCTACCAGCTACGGGAGATGGCGGCTCCGACCGTGAAGTCGATCGCGGGAGCGTCGGCAGGCAGGTCCTCCTGGAAGCTGACGTTCCACCCCCAGCCCTCGCCGAATGCTCCTGCGACTCCGAAGATCACGTCGCTGAGGGGCCAGTCGAGCTCGCGGTCGTCGTAGCCCCGAAGAGCCGGCGTGGACAGCTGATACTGGAAGATCCCGGCCACGCTCGACCCGAGGGACCGCTCGACGGCGAATGAAAAGAAGACCGACGGGTCGACCAGCATGGGGCCGATGGCGGGTGCCGCACGCACGGTCGACGCGCCCATCATGCCGTGCAGGTACCAGGCGCCCACGCCGAGTCTGCCCAGGGCCATGAGGCCCACGTCGGTCCGCTCCTCACCGACGACGTTTTCGCTCGTCGGGACGCGCACGACGCCCTTCAGGCTCAGGACGCTCCTGCCGTCGGAGGAGCGCAGGGCACGCCACTTTCCCCAGAGACGCACGTCCTCGAGGACCAGCCATTTCGGGGCCACCTCTATATACGTGGTCCCGGAACCGTCCCCGAGCTCGTAGCGATAGCCTTCCTCCGGAAAGACATCCCGGTTCGCCTGACCGAAGCCCAACAGGTTGTGGTACCACCGGACGGGCCCGTCCAGGAAGCCGCCGCTCCTCGTCTCGAAGGTGAGCCGGCCCCCGAGCTCCAGATCCTCGGCCAGCCCCCACCGTACGGACGGCGCCGTGATGAGGCGCTCCATGTCGACGAAGATGAAGTGCGTCGCGGAGGAGTCGTGCTCGAACATGTTGGAGAGCCCCAGGTACAGGCTCGCCTCCAGGGAGCCGGCTGGAGCCACGTCCGCCGACTCCATCATCGGGGTGTACGACATGCGGTTGATGGGCGCCCCCTCCTCGAAGGTCAGGGGGCCGAACGAGGGTCGCTGGGCCAGGGCGTTCCCACACCCGACCGACAGCCACAGAGCGAGGGCGAGGCCAACGCTCCGGAGCATCAGCGGGTCCATAGGGGGGACTCGCCAAGACGGCGAGCGGTCCATATCTTGGCCTGTTCCAAGGTGCCTCATTAGGAGGAGTGCTCGATGGCCGAAGTCGAATCCATGGGCGTGCTGGAGAAGAAGTACTCCAGGCGGACCTTCATCAAGGGTGTGATTGCAACCGGGGCGACAGTCTCGTCTGCCAGCTACATGCTCAGAGGGCCGAGCCTTCTGGGCGCCGCGACCCTCCAGTCCTCGACCGAGCGTCTCGTCACGCTCAACGTCAATGGGCAGGAGCGCCGTGTCGACGTCCTGCCCAACGAGACGTTGGCGATGACGCTCCGCTACAAGCTGAACCTCACCGGCACCAAGCTCGGCTGCGACCGCGCCGAGTGCGGAGCGTGCACAGTGCTCATCGATGGCGTGAACCACTACAGCTGCTCGATGTTCACGCACCAGGTGCGCGGCCGGCAGGTCACGACGATCGAGGGACTCGAGGATGCGGACACCGGCGAGCTCAGCGTCGTTCAGGAAGCCGTGTTGGAGCAGGGTGGCTTCCAGTGCGCGTTCTGCGCTCCGGGATTCATCATGAGCATGACGGCGATGCTCAACGCGAATCCGAATCCCACCCGCGAGCAGGCTCGGCACGCCCTGTCCGGCAACCTCTGCCGCTGTGCCGACTACGACAAGATTCTCACTTGCGCGATGAGAGCCGTCGAGCTCTCTCGCAGCGTTTAAGGGGGCCCAATGGCTGAGAGACTCGTAGGCGCCGATATTTCGCCGCCGGATCTCCGCGCGAAGATCACGGGCCGCGCCAGGTACGCGGAGGACTTCCGCGCTCCCGGCATGGTCTTCATGAAGTTGCTACTCAGTCCGATGCCGCACTGCCGCGTGCGCGACGTCGACGTCAGCCGCGCGCTGGAGTTGCCGGGCGTCCTCGACATCATGCGCGCCAGCGAGGTCGGCGAGCCGAGCGAGCGTCCTTCGGAGGCCATGCTGACGGACGAGCCCAAGTACGAGGGTGAGCCGATCCTGGCCGTGGCCGCGGTGGACGAGGAGACGTGCGCCGCCGCCATCGAGCTGATCGACCTCGACCTCGAGCCGCTCCCCTTCGTGCTCGATCCGCTCGAGAGCCTCCGTCCGGGTGGGCCGAACGCCTACACCGGCGGAAACCAGTTCTCGGGTCGGGACGGCTGGGCCGAGTACAAGTGGACCCAGGCCGAGTTCGACGCGATCGATCGGGGAGAGATGCCCGAGCCGCAGGACATGCCCACGGCATGGGAGAAGGGCGACGTCGAAGCGGCGTTCGCGGAAGCCGACTACATCCTGATGGAGCCGGTCGTCCACCAGTCCCTGACGCACCATCCGATGGAGCCCCGCTCCACGATGGCATACTGGGAGAACGGGCGTCCCTTCACGTTCGTCTCCACGCAGAGCGCCGAGCGCACGAAGATGGGCATGGCGGGAGCCCTGGACGTGGATCCCGAGGAGCTGACGTTCGTCTCCGAGTACACAGGTGGCGGATTCGGCTCCAAGATCCCGGGCCACACGCACATGGCGCTCGCGCCGGCGATGTCCCGGAAGATCGGGCGCCCGGTGATGCAC
Organism: Gemmatimonadota bacterium; assembly: GCA_050050215.1. Taxonomy (GTDB): domain Bacteria; phylum Gemmatimonadota; class Gemmatimonadetes; order Longimicrobiales; family Gaopeijiaceae; genus UBA2982. The sequence continues at coordinate 2,445 of JASFUR010000198.1, read as the reverse complement.
CGCGTCACCCGCTACGAGGAGAATTACATCGGCCGTGCCCGTCCCGGCTTCCAGTCCTGGGTGAAGATGGGCTTCCGCGCCGACGGCAAGTGCACGGCCATCGATCTGATCATCGTGCAGGAGAGCGGCCCGTACGGCGCCTCCGACTACAACACGGCGCCGAACATCGCGGATCTGTCCTTCACTCCGGAGAACATCCGCTACCGCGGCATCGCGATGTACACCAACACCCCACCGAAGGCCGCCCAGCGTGGCCCCGGTGGCGCGCAGATCATCGGCATGCTCGAGCCGCTGCACGACAAGGCGATGCGAGAGCTGGGGGTCGACCGACTGCAGGGTCGGTTGATGAACGCTCCGGTGAACGGAACGACGTTCGGGCCCCGCAACAGCAGCCTCACGAGCATCTTCGCCAGGGAGGCGTTGCAGCAGGGCGCCGAAGCCTTCGACTGGGACGCCAAGATCCAGCTGTCGGGCCAGCGCGAAGGCTCCAAGGTGTACGGCGTCGGGTTCGGCCTCTCGCCGTATACGGCGGGCTCGCGCGGATACGATGGCCTCATGGTCATCCGCCCCGACGGAATGCTCTACGTCTATCAGGGCGTCGGTAACCTCGGCACGCACTCCGTTTCCGATACGGTCAAGCCGGGTGCCGAGCTTCTCGGGCTCAACTGGGATCAAGTCGAGGTCGTCTGGGGTGATTCGAGCCGCGGAATGCCGCGCTCGTCCATCCAGGCCGGCTCTCAGACCACGCATGCCCACACCCGGGCCAACTTCGCGGCTGCCGAGGACGCCAAGCGGAAGATCCAGGCGGTCGCCGCCAGGACGCTCGGTGGCAACGCGAACGCCTACAGCCTCGACAACGGATACGTGTCCGGCCCGGGCGGCAGGATGTCCTTCTCCCAGGTGGCCGAACGGGCCATCCAGTACGGAGGTGAGTTCGACGGCAGCACGCTGCCGGACGACATCAGCGAGCGCGAGACCGTTCCCGCGGCGCGACGCCTGGCCGGTCAAGGCCTCATGGGGGTTGCGACCGACAACTACGGTGGAGAAGGCAGCGTCTACAGCTGGCAGGCCGGATTCGCGTTGATCCAGCTGGACGTCGAGACCGGCCACGTCGACATCCTCGAGTACGTCGGCTGGGCCGACTGCGGCACGGTCATCCACCCGCGCAGCCTCCACGCGCAGGAGCTCGGGGGCAGCATCCAGGGAATCGGTATGGCGATGTCGCAGCGCTGGGTCTTCGACCGACGCTACGGTGTGCCGTTCGCGAACAGGCTCTACACTGCTCGACCGCCGGGCTTCCACGACGTTCCGCTGCAGATGGCGGCAGGCGCGGTGAACATCCCGGATCCACAAACCCCGATCGGGGCCAAGGGAATCGGAGAGCCGTCAGTCGGTGCGGGATCGGCCGCGCTGACCACCGCCGTCGCCGATGCGTTGGGCGGGCAGTGCGTCTGCAGGACGCCGCTCACACCGGACGTGATTCTCTCGGAGATCGAGGGGCGTCCGGGTCCGTGGAACCGCTTCGAACAGCTCGTCGGCTAGGAGACCAGAAGAAATGGCTCACATCAAGGATATGATTCCGGCGTTCGACCTGATGCAGCCGACGTCCGTGGAGGACGCGGTTGCGCTGCTCAAGGAGCACGGCGAGCAGGCTTGGGTCCTGGCCGGTGGACTCGACACCTTCGACTGGCTCAAGGACCGCATCAAGCGTCCTCAGGTCGTCGTGGACATCAGCGGCATCGATGAGCTCCACGGCATCCAGGATGCCGCGGGTGGTCTCGAGATCGGCGCCATGACGACGCTGACCGAGATCATCAACCACCCTCGTGTCCAGTCGGAGTATTCGCTTCTCTCGACCGCTGCCGACCACGTGGCGACGCCCCAGATCCGTAATCAGGGCACGCTCGGCGGCAACGTCTCTCAGGACACGCGCTGCTGGTACTACCGCAGCGGATGGCCCTGCTACCGGGCGGGCGGCAACACCTGCTACGCCTCGGCGCCTGCGGCCATGAATCGTGAGCACGCCATCCTGGGCCAGAGCCGGTGCGTGGCGGTGAACCCGTCCGACACGGCGCCTGCGCTCATCGCGCTCGACGCGAGGATGGTCGTGCAGAGCCCCGGCCGCAGGACGTACGAGGCCGAGGATTTCTTCATCGGGCCGTCGACGGACATCGAGCGTATGACCGTCATGGAGTCCGGTGACTTGCTGACTCGGATCCACGTCCCCGAGACGTGGGCGAACGCGAACTTCTACTTCGAGAAGGTCCGTGACCGCGGGTCCTGGGACTTCCAGCTCGTCAGCGTCGCGGCTGCCTTCCAGATGAACGGAAGCACCATCGAGAACGCCCGCATCGCGGTGAACGGCGTGGCGCCGTATCCGGTGCGGCTCGAGGCGGTCGAACGGCTCGTCCGTGGCACGAACGGCGACGAGGCGACGCAGAACGC